>JALWGO010000215.1 GCA_027038805.1 Thermoprotei archaeon | reverse complement strand
AAGCTGAAGATATTATATGATGTATTAATTGATAGTATTAGGGAAAAGTATGCATGGAAAATCATTACCGAGGTATTAAAAGATTTCGACGGACGAAATATCCAAATAATACACGGGCAAGGTGTTGTCAATGATTTATATTACTATATTAAACTATTATTAAGAAGAAAAGGATATACATTAGAAGAACCAGTTGAGATAGGTCCTAAGCTGCTATATGAAAAAGTAATAGCAGAGCCCGTGGGATTATCTGTTTAGCCAGAATTTATTATTTAATAGCCTATTTATGTGGTGGGTAAAACCAATCCCACGGTCTTCCACATCTCGGATCATTAGTTCTACCATTTATCTTTAATGGAATAATGTCTCTATCATTCCAAGGTCTCCGTTCTTCATCTGGATTCTTATAATCATATAGTCTTGTTGTAAAGTATACTAGTATAGCTGGTTCATTGCCTACAACTTTAAAGCCATGCCAATAATATCCTGGAACCCTCAGGATTTGAGGCTTGCTATCAGATAATACGACTTCTACTAGATGCCGTGTTTCTTCGTCATAGGCACATACCTTTATTGAACCCTTCACGACTATAAAGTAGTCAACCTGTCCCCTTAAATGCCTGTGCCAAGCTCGTACTATACCCGGATAAGTTATTGACCAATTAGATTGAACTATAATGTCTTCCCCTAATAGTTCTTTCCAATCACTCCTAAAGATCTCGTGAAACATCCCGCGTTCATCGACGAATCTTTCTAGTTCAGCTATTCTCATACCCTTTAATGGAAGTTCACGTACACGACCTTTTATGGGCACTCTCATCTCCCTTTAAACAATTTCATCCTATAAACTCCTCTTATATAAAGTATTAAGCCTACAAGCTTAGTTGTGATTAGCTTCATTTTGATCAAATCATATAAACTATTTTTCCTTGCAATTGATTTTACAAGAAGTCTCTTATTTAGAATATGGCCACGCTTCTTCCACAGGCTTATTAATGCTTTTATAAACGTGAAAGAGTCAACTTGGTCTTTTCCACGTATGCGGCTGAATATGGAGCCAGCAATGTATATGGCTCCAAGAACAGGTATTGTTACTAACACTAGGGGCCAGGGATAAGTTGCGGCTATAGTAAGTAATCGATTTCTCCTGCCAAAATATAATGAGACATAGGGCTTCCTCCTAGTTGAATGTTGTCCTATGTGATACGCTATGGCCTCTGGGACATAGATAGCTCGGTACCCGTGAAGCCATATCCTCAAGGCTAGGTCTAAGTCCTCATTATACAAGAAATACAGGCTATCCATTCCCCCTATCCTAAAGAATAGTTTTCTATAAATCATTGCACATGCAAATGTAGCGTATAAGATATTTATTCTTTCATTGTACTGTCCTAAATCTGGTTCTCCCTCACCTAAGTGAAACCCATGTCCCAGTATATCCATAAAACCTCCTACGCCATCAAGCAACCCTGTGTATGCATTATATATTTTTGGTTGCACTTCGCCAACATCACTGTATTCTATGAGTGCATCTACTAGTTTATTAATACAGTCTTCACCAAGTATTATATCAGGATTTATGAATAACAAGATATTGTTCCGGGCCTCTAACGCCCCTATGTTACATGCTAACGGGAATCCAACGTTCTTTCTAAGCTTCAATACTCGTAATCGTGGAAACTCCATCCTTAGTATTGTTTCTATTGTATTGTCACTACTATTATTGTCTACTATTATGATCTCGTCTCTTGGACTGAGATTAATTCTTAATGAGTTGAGGCATTTTTCTATATACTTAGCTGAATTATAAGTCACTATTATAACAGATACACCGGGTCTCTCCATATTAATCATCCCGTTATTGTTTAATCACTCTTTAATAATATAGGATAAATACTTCATAGCTACCTTATAGGAATATTTTTTCTCAATAATTCTCCTAGATGTTTTTGAAAATTCCTCAATATTCTCCGCAATATGTATTATACTAGAAGTGAGTTCTTCCGGTGATTTTATGTCTATAAGCATTTGCTTACTAGCTAGATCTCGGAACCCTATTTCCGTAGACATTATAACTGGGGTTCCACATGACATAGCCTCTAGAACGCTTATAGGGGGATAAGCCATTTGTATAGGCTTTACTGTATATAATAATACGGTGGCTTTATTGTAGACCTCAGCCTTCTCTTCTTCACTTAATACTTTACTTATTATTCGGACATTATTGTGTAGGTTGTATTTCGCTATAAGGGTCTTAAATAATTTAACCCATACTTCATCACCGTGATGTCTTAGTGTAGCAATAAATAATGCCTTATAATCTATTTTCTTATTCAAAATAATTAGAGCCTTAACTATTGAAGCCATAGGGAATCTAGGATAGAAAAGGGGGCCTATGTAGAGTATTGTTGGTTCATCAGTTTTAGGTCGTATAGGTTTAAAGAAGTCGGTGTTTATGGGAGGCGGTATATAGATAATTTTCTTATTAGAATAACTTGACTTATATGTAGTGATAACGTGATCGTATATTAAGGAAACAATGCGAAGATATCTGTTATTGACCTTATGATATAGGATTTTGATAAATTTTCCCCGTTTAAATAACGGGATCAAAATGTTTCGTAAATTTATATCCAATATGGTATCGTTTCTATCTACGTTCTTTAATGCTAAGATCTCATCTCTAGGGCTTATAGTTTTCTTATTTAGGACTATATTGCTAGCTTTTATGTTCTCTGTAGCTCCTATATAGCTTGAGTTAAGGAATTCTCTTCTATAGCTTCTCTTTATAGATGTTATTTTTATTTCTCCCATATACATTTTCCTCAGTAGAGCAAGATAGTCCATAGCTATTGCAGCTCCCGCTGAATCACGAGGAAATAATATCTCGTTTCCAATAATATGGATA
>JALWGO010000214.1 GCA_027038805.1 Thermoprotei archaeon | reverse complement strand
GCGCGAAAAGCCATGGAGCTTGCCTCAAAAGCTCTCGACACTATACGTTTAATGAGGAAAGAAGGAGTTCAGAACAAAATTATTGTATTAGAGGAATGATTCTACCCCCTCTAAGTGTTTTATCTTTGCATTAATCTCTGATGTCACCTTATTTATGATGTTTATAATAGTTTTCACAATATCCTTTAACTTATCTGACTTTAATGCCTCTATATAGAATCTTATTTTTGGTTCAGTACCACTCTTTCTAACAAGTATCCATGATTTATCCTCGAAGTCTAAACGTATCCCATCTATTGTTGTTATTTTAATAGGATTCTTATAGTGTTCCATGATCTTCTTAGTTGTTAAATCATAAACTTTATCTCGTGAACTTTCATCTACTTTTAAAGAAAACCTAGCTAAGGGATAATCGGGTATATCTTTTAATAGTTCATCTAATTTGCTAGTTTCTATTATCAGTTTTCCTATAAACGCTGCTTGATATATACCATCTACCCATAGCCCCCATTCTGGGTCTATAAGCTTCCAAGGTTCTGCGGCAAGTAAAGCGTTAGGATGCTCCTTTAATTTTTCATGGGTTTTACCCAGTTTCCATCTTATTAGTTTTCCACCATACTTCTCAACTACGTCATCTAGTACTCTTCCAGTATCTATTGATGATATTATTAGGCCCTTACCGTGTTTTTCGAGTTTTAATTTAGCAAAGAGAGCGATTATTCTGTCTTGGCGTATGAATCCTTCTTCTCTCGTTATCACGCTTAGTCTATCTGCATCTCCATCGTGGGCGAGAGCTATTTCACTGTTCAAATCCTTTAATAGATAGTTTAGGTAGTTTAGAACGTCTGGGCGTGGTTCTGGTTCTCTTCCAGGAAAGAATCCGTCGGGTTGGCAGTTGGACGTGATTACTTTTGCTCCCATTGATCTAAGGATGATCGGTGTAACATTGTATGCGGTTCCATTAGCACAATCAACTATTACTTTAGGTTCTCTTCTCTTCTTGGTATCTAGTTTTTCTAGTATATCATTGATGTAATCGTTTACTAGATGTATGTTTTCTATATTGCCTACTTTGTGCCATGGAACATAGTAATTGTTGTTTACATTGTATATGAGTTCCTCTAATTCTAGCTCCATGGGAACAGTGTATTCCATACCGTGTTCGTCAAATACTTTGAAGCCATTATCGGTTGGAGGGTTATGGCTTGCTGTTACAACGATGCCAGTTCTTGCATGTAGTTTCCTAGTACCATAGGCCGCTACTGGTGTGGGTGTTAGACCGAGAAATAATACATTTAATCCACCACTCATGGCTCCCGATGCTACAGATAAAGAGAGTAATGGTGAGGTAGTTCTTGTATCATGACCTATTACTATGTGGCCCTGGTTGCCGACGTATTTAGCTATAGATAAACCTATATTAAATGCTAGTTCCGGAGTTATTGTTTTCAAATAGGTAGCTCTAATACCAGCTGTCCCAAATAGTCTCCTCAAGCAGTAGCCCTTTTCTTTTGCTTAGCTTTTGAGAAAATATACTTTGCTGGAGCAACCGTTAAAGCAGCGTATTCCGTATAACGTACTCTCAGCACCCTAACGTACACGATCCACTCATAGTTTTCTAAGTCTACTTTTCGATTAATTTTTGAAGCAATATGTTTTATGGCGTCTATTGTATGAGCCCATTGTCCATTCTTTCGCCAATAAAGATGTCCTCCTTCCACCGTAACCCTATATGTTTTATCCTCTGGGATCTTTTCTTCAGCTAAACTCCACGCTTCATCGGCAACATCTTCAACATATGGCTCTAGAACCCTATCAACCGGTATAACTCGTAAAATGGGGGTATCTTCTGGTAAAAACTCTGCTATCAAGTCTACAGCTTCGTAGGGATCATCAACTCTTGCAAGTATCCTTGACTGTGCCGTATCTATTATAGTAAACCTACCAAGTATCTGTCCTAGCTGGTCAAGTGCCCACTTGTAATTAACGTACGTGGGTTCATGTGTTATTATTAGGTTGAAGTTATTCTTACCGCGTATTTTTAGCCACCCTTATACCAGCATGAAATAAAATGTTCACCCCTTATAAGACTATATAGTAAGGAAAACAGTATAGATGTATACGGTGTGATCACTTGAAGTATCCTTATATAGTAATATACGCTACAATGACCGTTGATGGAAAAATAGCAAGCAAGACAGGTTATAGCAAGCTAAGTTGTACCTATGATTTAATGAGACTTCATAGTGCTAGAGCAAGTAGCGATGCAGTTCTTGTAGGAGCGAATACTGTATTAAATGATGATCCTTTACTCACAGTAAGGTTAGTTAAAGGTAAAAATCCCATGCGAGTAATTGTGGACGGTAGACTTAGAACATCTGTGAATGCGAGAGTCTATAATACGTTGCATGAAGCCCCAACAATTGTCTATACATCTACTAGAGCAGAGCCCAGAAAAATAAGACTATTACGATCTAGAGGAGTAGAGGTCGTAGTTTTTGACAAATATCCTGTCCCAATTAATCTAGTATTGAAAGACCTCTATAAGAAGGGGATTGGTAGTCTTCTCGTAGAGGGAGGTGGTGAGACCATATGGTTCTTCGTGAAGGAACGGTTATTTAATGAGTTAAGAATAACGATTTCTCCCTATGTTTTTGGAGGACACAAAGCAGTTAATATTGTTGGCGGTGAAGGATTTAAGGATACCAATGATGCGGTTAAGTTAAGGCTTTTAGAAGCCAGACTCTGTGAATGTGGTAGAGAAATTCATCTTAGATATATTTTAGAAAAATAATGCTTTTATCGTTAGAGTCCTGGTAAAATACCCTTATATGTTTCGATGTAAAGCGGATGTTTCTCGAGTTTTCTCACTGGTGGTCTCTTATACTTTACTGAATCCCCTATAGTATGCTCACCGAACTTCTTTTTCCACTCTTCGATTGATATCTGGTACTTCTTCTGAATATAATCCCGGTATATATCGTTCAATACATTGAATGTACAGAATGGTATAAGTCTACCATCGGGTGATAGATAGTGTATATTACATCGCATTACTCTTGCAACATCATAGTTATATAGATCCATGAAGTGCATCATCCCTAAGAACAAGAACTTGTAATGCCATTCGGCTAGTGCACTATAATTTCTCCTAACAAATATATTGAATAATAGTTTCCATACGTTAAAGTCCTTGGGCGCTTTATCATTGTCTATAAACTTCTTCAAGTTATATAATATTTGTGCTACTGCTATGAATCTACTTTTTCCTTTCTTTATTTCTTCTGCTTTTTCCTCTAAGTATTCGAAGAATCCGTCTACATCGATGAAATCAGTTACTGGTATAAATCTTGTTGGTAATCCATTCTTTTTCTCAACATAAACGTATGTTGCAGCGCCGCAGTGTGGGTGATTAGCCATTTCGAATTGGGGTTCACCTGTTAATGCCTCAATGAAGCGGGAAACGGGTACTGTTATCGGTATGGGATACCATGCATCTTTGTGTATTTGCCCGTCTGTTTGCTCCTCTATTTTCTTTATTGCATCTGGTATAGTAATTCTAAATTTATCGCGTTCGTGTTTGCTCATCATGCCGGTAAGACTTACTGGTTGGAAGTTCACTCCTCTAACAATGTCCATGTGTTTCGCAGCGAATTTTATGATTCCTCCTAGCTCATGGTCATTAACATTCCTTATCACTGTCGGTACAAGTACAACACTTGTCATTCCACCTTTCCTAAAGGCCTCGAAGATAAAAGGTATCTCCCAATGATTCTTCCAATTAGTCTTGCCAGTTATACCGTCAAAACTTAGGTAGACAGTATTTACTCCTGCCTCTCTTAATGATCTCACATAGTCTATTGCCCTATTGGGATCCTGCAAGTATAGTTCAGCAAACTTTATTCCATTCGTGTTCAACTGTATGTGTCTTACTCCTTCTTCTCTTAACATTTTAACGATGTCTACGAGATCCTCTCTAAGAGTAGGCTCGCCACCAGTCAGTTGTATGGCCATGGTTACTCCTTGCTTCTTCAACTGTCGTACCATAAACCGTATCTGTTCGAGACTTGGCTCGTAGACGTATCCTGCAGCTTCAGCATAGAAGAAACAATACCAGCAACTGAGATTACATCTGTTCGTAAGTACTATGTTTGCTAGTGCAGTATGTTGTCTGTGAACAGGGCATAGTCCACAGTTAAAAGGACAAGGTGCTGCTAGTTTTGTATATACATGGCGAGGGCCTCTTCCTTCTCGCTTCCAACTTTCAAACTTATAGTATAGGTAGGAGTCTCCAAAGTAAAGTTCTTCCAATTCACCGTGCTCGGGGCATACTTTTCTAATATATACCTTTCCATCTCTTTCAAAAATAACGGCAGGTAGTAATCTATAACAATAGGGGCACACACTTGATGTGTATTTTATCAGTTTTTCTCCTTTCTTTAGCTTTGGTGCAGGGCCTCCTATCTTTATCTCTCTATTCGCAATTCTTACTATTTTCTTCTCTTTATCAAATGTAGCGGGAGGTTCTAGTATTATGTCTTTCTGGGGATTCTCTACACTGGTCATTGTACTATTCCTCAATGTATCCTATATTGATTATGGTAGTATTAAATACTTCTACTAGAAGCAGAGTTAATATGGTATATGGAAATAATTATTTCAAATAGTAAAATAATTCAATAAGTTATCTCTTAAAACTCTTCTTAATTCGTCTAGACTTTTGAAGGGTCTTTTACTAATTATTTCTAGGACTTCTTGCTTGGTCATCCCCGGTATTATTTCAAGTTCCTTTACGGTTGCATTATTTATGTTTAGAGGTATAGGCAATCCCGTAACGCTTCTAAAACCGTGATCTATTACTAGAATATCTATCCATTTATTGAGCGATACTTTTTTTGAGATCTCGATAAGTAATGGATAACTTCCTACTTGTCTGCCGAGTGTTTTTGTTCCTCTATATTTCTCAGTAAATACTCCTTTAAGGATAGTTCCACGTGGAACGACGCGTCTCAGCATGGGTAGATCTATTTCTCTACGTATTTTGTCTTTATATATTTTGAAGTATTTCTTATTTCTTTTAATTATTTTGTCACCATATATCCACATCCTAGTTGATGGGAATGCTATGACTTGTCTTATATTAATTCTTCTAATAAGTAAGCCCTCGTCTAGTATCCTCTTTAGAAAGAGATAGTTTAGTATGTATGTCTCCTTTGTCTCTCCTATCAATCCGTGCACAAAGTTTATGCCAGGTAAAAGTTCGGGTAGCCCGTTTTCTCCTCGGTGAGCACCGATCTTGTTAATTATTCTTATTGCCTCTAAGGCTTCTTCAGGATAGACTTTTAGGTTATTTAACTTAACTACCTTAGGATCAGCAGTCTCTATGCCTAGTGCTGCTACGTCTCCAGATGTATGGTATTTAACTATAATTTTCAATACTTCGATACTTTCCTTCACATGATGTACTATAGTTCCCGGATTAATGTTATCTATATGTAGTACTCTTAGATTTGGAACAACGCTTCTTATTCCCTTAAACAGTTTTTCTATTGCTCTAATATTTGGTTTAGGGAACTCTACCTTACCGCTATCAAAACCCTTGTACGCTAACAAGTCAGGTTGACGCCCTATTCTGAAGTGTTCTACGCCAATTTTACCTAATGCTTCTACTTCTCTTACAACGTCCTCGGGTTCCCGGAAAACTGGTAGACCATAGCCTGGCTCTATACAGAAGCTGCAGCCACCCACAATACTTCTAGGACAACCACGAAATGTCTCGATTTCAACTATAAGGTTTAACCCGTAATTCGGGTGTTGTACCACTATTCGTGATCCTTTAATGGCAAATTTATTTGTTAGAGTATAATCTCTTCTAGTAATATATGGTGATGTTTTCTCTTCACCGTACCTTAATAAGTTATAGATGAAGATTTCTGGATCGCCTTTTACTATGTAGTCAAAATTCTCTTTTACTTTTGAGGGGAGTTCAGCAACTCTTCCTCCTACTTCTCCTATACCAAACTTTGCTGCAGGACCAACAAGGATCTTCAATGGTTTATTAATTACTCTAAACCATTGATCGAGTTCGCGGAGACTTATAGGCGTACCTCCAAGATATTTTCCGGGGACAGTAACTCCAGCTACTACTATGATAATATCGTAACTTGAAGCTTCCTTAATGAAATCTTGTAATGCCATTCTAGCTTGATCTACTGTTAAATATTTTATCATTATAGTCTTATCAATACTCCATATAGCACCAGCAATGTATCGTGGATAAACATCAATGTATGGTGGAACCCCTAAGCCAGCTGGTTCATCAGTATACCCATCAAGTATTAGCACCTTCCTTACATTTACTATATCACTCACCCTGTATTCTTGTATAGGTTCTGAAAATGATCCCAACCAATAGGTTTTATTTCTCTATTATTATAGTAGACTCCTTCTCCTTTTTTGAGAAATCCTATAAGAGTAACATTGTAATCTCTAATCAATGATTGTACTACATTTTCGCACTCTCTACGAATAGTGAAGAGTATTTGAAATTCCTCCCCTCCATATAAAGCGAGAAACTCGGGGTCAAGGTCTAGTTCATGAGCATATTTTATGGCCTCATAGTGTATCGGTAAGTCTATTAAATGTATTGATAAATCATTTTTAGAAGCTAGTTGTCCCAATGAAAATGCAAGTCCATCACTGATATCTATAGAAGACGATATACACTCTCTATATTTTCCCACTATTTCTAGGAAAAATTTAGGGGCAAGTGGTTGTTTTGTTGCTTTAATTATCTCTGGATATTTTTCCTTAAGCGAATTTAAGTCATAGTCAGTTAAGTAGGCGTGAAAGGCAGCACCGGTTAAGCCAAAAGAACCAGTAACCAAAACGTAATCTCCTGCTTTAGCCCCCTTTCTGCTAATTACCTTATTTACGGGCAAGCCTATACCGCTAGCATCGATCCATACATCACTTTTAGAAGCATTAGTATCGCCTCCAACAAATTTAGCATCATAGTAATGTGCGGAGTCTCTAATCCCCTTAATTATTTCAATTATATCATTTACTGGTGTTTCCCTTGTAGCACCTATTGAAACCATTATTGCAAGAGGTTTTACTCCCTTAGCGATAAAGTCACTTATAACCATTACTGCTGACTTCCACCCCATATCATAATAAGTATTCCAAGGCAACATAGAGTTGTATGTAGAAAACCCATCTATTTTTAGCGCAATTCCCTGAACTACCGCTATATCATCATCTTTTTCTAACCCGTTGTCTACTTTGTCAACATACTCCAATATCATTTCTACTAATTTCTTTTCACCGATATTGCCGAGTGTGACTGTCTTCTCCAAGGATTCCATCCACGCTGCTATCAAGATTAATACATATATTCTGCTCTCAAACCCTATTAGAGTTAGTAGTGGTTTAAGCCTTGTGCGGTATAATAGGGATAGTTCAGAATGGTAAAATACTGAAGGAAAAACTGGGTACAGTATTAAGGGGGTGTCTTAAAAACCTAGAGTATAGAGGCTATGATTCAGTAGGATTCGCGATAATAACGTGGAATGGAGAACTAGTTGTGAGAAAAAGTAAGGGCAAGATAGACGATGTTTCACGTAAACTAGGATTCGATGATTATGACGGAGTACTAGGAATCGCTCATACAAGATGGGCTACTCACGGAAAACCCAGCGATATCAATGCCCATCCTCACGTAGATTGTAAGAATACTATAGCAGTAGTTCATAATGGAATAATAGAGAATTATCAAGAATTAAAAGAGAAACTAAAGGAGCGAGGGCATTTCTTTATAAGTGAAACTGATACTGAGATAATTGCTCATTTAATAGAAGATTATAAGAGTAGAGGTTATGATACCTTTACTGCATTCAAAAAAGCGATAAAAGAGTTAAAGGGTGCATATGCACTTGCTTTCATCGACAAGGAGGTACCTGATAGAATATATTTTGCACGAAATACTTCCCCCCTCGTAATAGGCTTAGGAAAGAACATAATGTTCGTTTCAAGCGATATACCAGCATTTCTCGAGTACACTAATAGAGTCATCGTATTACAGGATGGGGAGATCGGATACATTACTGGCGATACAGTCCATATCGAGGGAATAGATGGCACAATTGTAGATACATCGAAACGTATAAGGATTGTAGATTGGACACCGGAAATGGCGAAAAAAGCTGGATATCCTCACTTCATGTTGAAGGAGATCCATGAGCAACCTTTAGCATTATCAAGTACTCTAGCAGGCATAGGTGTAGAAGTGGAAAAGCTCGCGGAGGTACTTGCATCGGCGCAGAGAGTTTTCTTAACTGGTGCTGGAACAAGTTATCATGCAACTCTTATAGCAGAGTACTTATTGAATAACCTGGCAGAAATACCTGCTTTCTCCTTTATATCTTCGGAGTATAATAGATATGGTAAAATACTTACTAAAAACGACGTATTAATAGCAGTTAGCCAGTCTGGTGAAACAATAGACACTTTAATGGCTGTACGTAGAGCTAAGAAAAAGAACGTCTTTATAGCAGCAATATCAAATGTAATAGATAGTGCTATACCACGTGAATCAAATATAGCAGTATACACTCGTGCTGGACCCGAAATAGGTGTTGCAGCTACAAAAACATTTACAACACAAGTTTTTCTACTATCATGGATCATCATTAAATCAGCGCGGATTAAGGGTTCTATAACAGAAGAAGAAGCAAAGACCTTATATTCTTCTCTTAGAAGACTTCCAGAATATGCCAGGAATGTTATAAGTATAAACGAGTTCTTGGCAAAGAAAATAGCCCGAGACATGGCTGGTAAACAAAGTGCTTATTATCTTGGCAGGGGGCTAGCAGTGCCAGTATCTATGGAAGGGGCATTAAAATTAAAGGAAATAGCATATATACATGCAGAAGCATATCCGGCTGGAGAGAGCAAGCATGGACCAATAGCTCTCGTAGAACCGGGTTTCCCTGTTCTCTTTACAATATTTGATGATGAGTATAGAGATTTAATTCTCGCAAACATTGAGGAAATGAAGGCCAGGGGGGCCTGGATAATAGTGAATACCTTTGAAGGAAACGAAAAAGCAGTAAAGCTTTCAAATAATGTTTTCAAAACACCTAGGGTTCCACATTGGGTTGCTCCAATACTACATATAATCC
>JALWGO010000213.1 GCA_027038805.1 Thermoprotei archaeon | reverse complement strand
CAGCCCACTTGCCCCAAATGCGGTATCCCAATGAAACTACAGGAGATTAGGGGAAGCCTCCCCTCAAGCCGGTTTCTAGTATTAGAGCTCCTTGGCCGTAGGGCCTTCGAGCCCCGTATTGTAGCTTATGTTAGAATAGATACTCCAATACCCTTAATGAGCCGTAGGATAGTCGTAGACGGTGAAGTAAGACTAGAGAAAATGATACGCGAGAAAGTATTCCCTAAGGAATGGTTTCATCCAACCTTCTGGCCCCTCGCATTATCGAAGAGGAAGGAAATTATAGCGAGGTACCGTGAACTAGTAGCTCTATACAAGTCTCGTAGACTAGCTCGAGCAATAGTTGGAGAAGAAGTTGCAAAAGAAGCATTAAAGATAGCTAACACGGCTGCAGCACGAATAGCTAGAGTAGTAGTACACCCCGACTACCGTGGGGATGGGCTGGGAGTATTAGCGGTTAAAGCGGCGTTAAAGTGGGTTAAAGAGAGAAGAGTCCCGGAAATGAAGAAGGAGAAGCATGTTGTTGAAACAATAGCTCAGATGGCACGCTATAACCCGTTCTTCGAAAAAGCTGGCTTCTACTATATGTGGGAGACTGGGAGTGGTAGACCAGTATTAATGTACCCGTTAACTGATGAAGCTCGTAGGAGAATAGAAGAGTTCCTAAGAAAAGACCCCTATGCTAGACAGCATGGCGGAAAACTATATCATAGTAGATATGGTGTAGTCGAAAAACTCTCATCAAGCATAGTGTTAGAGGACTTGTCTAAAATCTATTCAAGTGAACTAGACGTTGCTAGACTACCCGAAGAACTAAGAAATGTATTGATAGCTTTTGGGGTGGAAAGACGTAGAATTGAAAAATACGTATTAAAAGACGTAAACCTAGAGATAAAGCCAGGTGAAATAGTAGCAGTTGTAGGAGCTTCTGGAGCGGGTAAGACAACGCTTCTAAGAATGATAATAGGAGCAGCTACACATATAGAAGACGAACAATACAAGCCTAGTGAGGGAAAGGTAAGAGTACCAGAAAATACTAAGATAGCATACATGCTCCCCGGCGAACATGAACCAGTATTTGGAAAGGAAACACTACTAGAACATGTCTCCTCTAAAATAGGTGATGTGACAACAGCAGTAGAAGTATTAAATATGGTCGGTTTATCAGACGCAGTATTCTATCGTGCAAGATTTAATGAGCTCTCAACAGGTCAGAAAGAGAGAGCCAAACTGGCAAGCCTACTAGCGGAAAAACCCAACCTACTAGTAGTAGACGAGTTTACAGCCCACTTAGACAGCCTTACAGCTCAGAGAGTTGCAAGAAAACTTGGAGAACTAGCTCGTAGAGCGGGAATCACAGTTATTGTTGCAACTAATAGACCAGAGATCATAAGAGCTCTCTCACCCGATAAAATAGTATATGTAGGCTACGGTACAACTACAACAGAACGATATGAGGTATCAAAGTGGAGGTAGATAGAAGAAAGGGGGTTCCGGGATGGGTTTTAAGGAGATAGAACCCTCATATAAGCCGCTACACCCGAGACCCGTATACCTCATAGTTAGCGGTAGGATGGGGGAAAGATTAAACGTTATGGCTGCTTCATGGGTTATGCCTGTTAGCGAGGAGCCCTTAAGGATAGCTATAGCTGTTGAACGAGATGCCTACACGTTTGATCTAATAGAAGAATACGGTGAGTTTACAGTAAATGTTGTAGACCATAGGCTAATAGAGAAAGTATGGCGTGCTGGCACGATGTCTGGTAGGGGTAGGGATAAGATAAGGGAAATAGGCTTAGAACTAGAAGATCCATTGAAGACACGCGTGCCAGGTGTTAGGGAAGCATTAGCGATAATAGAGTGTAAGGTGTGGAGTCATGTTGATTCCGGAGAAGTAAGACTCTATGTAGCAGACGTATTATCTGTTAGAGTAAAACCCGAATACTATAATGAGAGATACGGCTGGGATATAAGGAAGGCAAATATATTAATGCATTTAACGGGAAGAGCATTTACAGTACCAGGTAAACTACTAGTAGTTAGGAGACAATAACGACCTGGGAAGAGGGATGATGAATCGCCCACCTCTAGAGGAAGTGAAGAGAGGTAGCAAATCTGACCAATACCAATACTTATACAAGGTGGACTACGCTAAAGTTCTAAGAGCGGTAAAACTACCAATACTACTAATAATATATGGCTGGATTGGCGTAAGCCTACTAGGAGTACTAATTAAAGCACTCATAGTCTTAGAAGACATGATCAAACCAGTCTTCCTGGGATCAATAGTCTCGACAACTATTTTCGCGGTAACAGCTCTTCTATGGTTATATATTTGGAGGAAAATAGCAGTATACTATAGGAACAAGAGTCTAGAGGAAAACAAGTAGCATTATCCCCTCGGATGAAGAACTTGACCGCTGCAGACACTTCACTCCTGTGGATGAAGAGAAAGGTAGCCTCAGACACCTTTCCCTACCATACATATAGCTAAGTGTACGTTAAGGCTAAAACAATAAAACCCCTAGTAACAATATAGTCTTGATGATGACACTTGCCCCCCGGAGACCTAGATGACGTGATTACCGTGGGCTGAAACACTATTCAATAGAAGGGTGCATCGGGTATGAGTGGAAAAGTCAAGGAGGAGGTCAAGAAGTATCTAGAGTCAAAGGGTTTCACGACAAGTAATGGTGATCAGAGAATAGTGAATCTCCTAGGCGAAAAAATAGAGTTTAAAGGTGTTGTAGGAGTAGTTGAAAACAAAGTTAAAGTATACTGGAAATGGAATCCAGAGAAAAACCGGGGCGAGATAAGCGTATCAATATACAATACTGGTAAGCGAGGCAACGAAATAGCAGAAGACTTAGAGTCAAAGGGCTTCATAGTAGAAGTAGTTGACGAAAACGTCTACGGTAAA
>JALWGO010000212.1 GCA_027038805.1 Thermoprotei archaeon | reverse complement strand
TTCCAAACCACTTCATTACCGCTACTAGGGCTTTATGCCTGGCTTTCCGTGCAGCTGTTTTAGCCAAGCTCACTGGTTCAACTAGTACTTCTATGCCGTTTACTACTACCTCATCTCTACTTATACCTAGGACTTCTAGGATAGAGTAAGTCTCCTCTAATACTTCTACTGGAGTCCTCCTAGCGTAGAGGGGTTTATCATATGGGAAGTCCATCAACTCTAACCCCACCTCACATGGTATTCGAGGCGGGGGCTGGGGTATTCTCTTGGAAGCATGGTGTGGAGGAGTTGTTTTACCTGGAGCCTTAAGTCAACTGATAAGCTTATGATCTTCTCAAATAATTGCCTATCTACTTCACCGTGGGGTGCGAGTATCTTTATGAGACCGGAGGCTAGTTTTACTACTGCTTTCTCATCTCTTATTGTGAATCCTTCTCCGAGTTCTACGTGGTCTAATACTATTCTACGATAATCTATTCTCCTCAACTGGTGTAGGGTTTCCGCGAAAAAGTCTGCTACTAAACCGTATTCTCTTGATAAGTGTAGGTTACTCGTAGTTATTTTCGGTAGCCTCCAACCAGGTATTATGCCATGTACTCTGTCTAGGAGTGCTGGATCCCTCATGAACTTTGGTAGTACTCTCAGTAGTGATTCAACGGTATCTATTTCAACGTCGTCGTCAACATTGCCTATGAATACTAGGCTACAGTCGCTATGAGCTTGCTTGGGTCCTCTTTCAAAAAACCCGCTCTCCATGTAGTCTTTGAGCTTTCCTACAACTTCGTCTTCGTTTACAAAGCTTATCCTATTGACTTCATCAAATACTACTACGTCTTTTACGGCTATTAATCCGACTTGTTTTGTAACTATATTGTAGAATAATTGTGCAGGGCTTACTCTCCCACCACTTATAATCCTGGTATAATAGCTTAGGTTACGGTAGATGAAGGTCTTCCCCGTTGCACGGGGCCCGAATTCCGCTATATTCAGGTTTGATTCTACAAGGGGTGTGAGTCTTGTTAAGAGTATTAGTCTTGCTTCAGGTGAATATGCTTCGGGGTTTAAGCCTATGGTATTTATTATTAAGTGGATCCATTCTTCTAGACTGAATTTTCGTGAGGTTTCAAGAAACCAGTCGAGGTCTATTCTTGAGACTTGGAAGGGTGTGAACCCGGTTACAATGATTTTCTGCTGATTATTCTTCATATAGGATAACTCTACTATGCCCCACATACCAGTGCGCATGAGGTTTTCGTTCTCTGATACTATTTCCTCAAGTATGCCTGCATCTACTATACCTAGACTTGGGATAACTGCTTTCAGTAAGCCCTTCTTGACGTCTACCACTACTTTGACTTCATCAATGATTTTCAGCTTGCCCTTAACCATTAATTCGTGCAAGTATTTGTCCTTGTCTCTTGGATCCGGATAGTATTTTCGAACAAACTCTACAAGCTTACTGCAATTATTCTTCTTACACAGCTTTGATACAAGATACTCTGATACAAACCTGGGAAGCCTTGCTATAACCTGGTTTTCAGCAAGCCTTTTATCAACTAAGAGTTCCCCAAATACCCTACGAGCCTTAGCCCAGAACCCCGTGTTATCTCCTAGAGAACCGCTAGTAGCTGCTGTGATAGTAGACATGTCCCCGCCCAGCCCTCAGCTAAAAGTATACTATAGTCATGGTTTACTTAAAAACAAGAACCCCCATATACACTCTAGTAACAACTCATTAACAACCACTACATACAATAATACTTAGCGATCCATACATAGTTATGGGTAATACCCTGCTCAAACACCATTCTCTAGAAAGAACTCGCTCTCAAGGAGAAGTAAGACTTATTACATCGTCTCATGTCTATGAGTCAGCGGTGGCACCTCTATTGTGTTGAAGGTCTATAATACTCTGAGTAGAAGACTCGAACCCTTCGAACCCCTCCGTCCCGGAATAGTTAAAATGTACGTATGTGGGCCAACAGTCTACGACTATTCTCATCTCGGCCATGCGAGAACCTATGTAGCTTTCGACGTGATAAAACGGTATTTAAGGCTGAAGGGCTACGACGTATTCCATGTACAGAATATAACTGATATAGATGATAAGATAATCAGGCGCGCACAGGAAAGAGGGGTTTCATGGAAGGAGATAGCAGACTACTATACGAGGGATTATCTAGAGGCTTTAGAAAAGCTCAATATCACAATACACGTTCACCCAAGGGTAACGGAGCATATAAGCGATATAATAGAGTTTATCCAGGCACTAATAGATAAGGGATACGCTTACGTAGCACCAAGCGGGAGTGTCTACTTTGAAGTAGACAAATACCCCTACTACGGTGAACTCAGTAAACGATTCGAAAAAGAACAGTGGAGACAGGAAACAGATGTTTTATCGGAGAAGAAGAAGCCCTACGACTTCGCTCTATGGAAAGCAGCTAAACCAGGCGAACCATGGTGGGATAGCCCATGGGGTCGCGGTAGACCTGGATGGCATATAGAGTGCAGTGTAATGAGCTCTAAGTATCTAGGAGAACAATTTGACATACATGGAGGAGGCCAAGACCTAATATTCCCACATCATGAGAACGAGCGTGCTCAAAGTGAGGCTAGATTCGGTAAAAGGCCTTGGGTAAAATACTGGATCCATACAGGTTATCTAACTATTAGTGGAGAAAAGATGAGCAAGAGTCTCGGAAATATAATAGTATTGAGGGAGGCATTCAAGGAGTTCGACCCCAAGGTCATAAGACTCTGGCTCTCAACAGTACACTACCGTAAACCAGTAGACTTTTCAGATAAGACTATGGAGCAATACAAGAAACACTTAGAGAGACTAATAGCAACAGTAGAGTTGTTGAAGAAGAAGATCAAGGAGACCAGCATTGCCCATAGACTAAGAGAAGAAGAAATCAAG
>JALWGO010000211.1 GCA_027038805.1 Thermoprotei archaeon | reverse complement strand
CCGCCCTGGAACCAGGACGGCTACGGCGAGGAAGTACTCTCCAAAGACCCCAGGCTACGCAAGATATACCGCTACGGATACCCGCCCAACAGCCAGGCAGACTGGGCCTGGATACAACTCCTCACCCACTACGCCACGCGGAAGGCGGGAGTAGTGATAGACAACGGAGCCCTATTCCGGGGAGGAAAGGAGAAGAACATAAGGAAGAAGATAGTAGAAGAAGACCTAGTAGAAGCAGTCATACTCCTACCAGAGAAACTCTTCTACAACACACAAGCCCCGGGAGTAATCATAGTATTCAACAAGCAAAAGCCTTCAGAGCGCAGAGGCAAGATACTCTTCATAAACGCTAGCCAGCTCTACGAGAAGCACCCAGAGGTGAGGAGGCTCAACAGGCTAGGAGAAAAACACATCCAGAAAATACTCGAAATCTACAGAGGGTTCAGGGAGGAACTTGGCCTAAGCCATATAGCAACCCTCAGGGAAGTCAGGGAGAACGACTACAACCTAAACGTGACCCTCTACGTAACCCCACCCTTAGAGGCCGAGGAGATAGACCTAGAGAAGGAGCTACAAGAACTCCTAGAAATAGAGAAGCAAGCCATGGAGGCCAGGGCCAAGGCACTACAATACATCCAACAAGTAATCCAAGCAAACAAGCAAGGGTGACACAGGCCATGACCCACAAGACACTAGACGAATATCTGAAACAAATAACTACTACACATGAACCTCAATCTATAATAAAGCAACCAACAGCGAAAAACGAATTCAAAATCGTAGGATTTTATAATGAAACAGAATTCAAGCGAACACCAATAGGAAAAATACCAAAAGAATGGAAAGCAGTAAAGCTTGGACAAATAGTTGATGTTTACGATAGTAAACGTATTCCTCTAAGTGAGAGAGAACGAGCTAATAGGAAGGGACCTTATCCGTATTGTGGAGCAAACGGTATAATAGACTATATTGACGACTATATCTTTGATGGAGAATATCTATTACTAGCAGAGGATGGAGGGTATTATGGTCCATTCGAGAAGTCAGCTTATATTATGACTGGTAGGTTCTGGGTAAATAATCACGCACACGTATTGAAAGCTAAAGAAGAAATAGCTTTAAATAAATTCTTAATCTATATGCTTAACTTCTTAGACCTCAGACCCTACCTTGTGGGTTCTACAAGAACGAAGCTAAACCTAAAAGACATGAAAAGGATAACACTACCTCTTCCTCCTTTGGAGGAGCAGTGGGGTATTGCTGAGGTTCTCTCAAGCGTTGACGAGGCTATCGAGGCTACTGGCAGGCTCATCGGGAGGCTGGAGAGGCTTAAGCGTGGCCTAATGCAGGAACTACTAACCAAAGGCATAGGCCACAAGGAATACAAGCGAACACCAATAGGAAAAATACCAACAGAATGGAAGATTGTATCATTAGCTGATGTAGCTGAATACATCAATGGTTATCCTTTTAAACCTTCGGAGTGGAGCAATAATGGGCTACCTATAGTTAGAATACAAAACCTTAATGACCCTTCGAAACCTTTTAACTATTATAATGGTCCTCTTTTATCAAAACATAGAGAAGTAATAATTAATAATGGAGATTTATTATTTGCATGGTCTGCGTCTTTTGGATTCTATATATGGAATAGAGGCCGTGCCATACTAAACCAACATATATATAAAGTAAAATACAAATATTCAATAATAGATAAATATTTCTTGTATTATATTGGTAACTATTATATTAATGTTTATGTTAAAACTCATGCTGTCGGTTCTACTATGAAACACATAAGAAAAAGTACCTTAAAAAGTATTAGAATACCTCTTCCTCCTTTAGAGGAGCAAAAACGAATAGTCGTAGTCTTATCCACTATCGACGACTGGATTGAGCTAGAGAGAAAGCGTAGGGAGAAGCTTGAGCGTTTGAAGCGTGGCTTAATGGAGCTTCTCCTAACTGGCAGGGTTAGGGTTCGTGTTGAGAGGCTTGGCGGCGAGGAGAACTTGCCGGGTTCTGGCGGGGGTGCTAGTTCTTGAGTGTTCGTGTTGAGGAGGTTGATGTTGAGGCTTTCTTGGATAGATTGAAGAGTAAGGGGTGGCGGGACGGCTCGGATATAGTTGAGGTGAGGGAGAGGGAGCTTGTCCCCTTCTTCTTCGATGGAGTGTTGAGGGATGCCGTGCGTAGGATTAACCGGGGGGTTTTCGCTGGGCTTACTAGTGAGGAGGAAGAGGAGGTTATCCGAGAGGTTTTCGATAGGCTTCGTGGCGATAGCGAGGTCAGGGTTCTCCAGTATCTTAAGTATGGGGTGGAGGTTTACCTTCGGAGGAGGCAGCGTAAGGTCACGGTTAAGCTAATAGATCATGATAGGCTGGCGGATAACCTGTTCTTCTACCTGGTTAGGCCCCGGTTTCGGGGGTCCCCGGATAATATTGAGCCTGATATAGTTCTCTACATCAATGGTTTACCCGTCGTTATTGTTGAGGTTAAGCGGCTAGTTGAGCCCTACTCTTACCAGGAGGCTCTGGGGCAGATTCGCAGGTATGAGATGTTCAGCCCTGAGCTGTTCCGGTTTGTCCAGTTCGGCGTTGCGGTTGGCGATGAGGAGAGGGTTACTCCGACGTGGCCTAATTGGAGACGTGAGGAGAGGGATGCGCCCGCCTTTAGGTGGGTTGTGAAGGAGAGGGGTGAGGAGGGTAGGCTTCTGGAGTATGAGGATGTAACCTATATCCTGGAGCCCGTCCGTCTGCTAGAGTACCTCCGCTACTTCGTCTTCTATCGTAGGGGGCGTGGCGGCGGTCTGGGCAAGATCATCGCTAGGTACAACCAGTACTATGCTGCTAAGAAGGCTATGCGGCGCATAGACGAGTACATGGCCGGCGGAGAGTTTAACCGCGGCCTGATATGGCACTGGCTCGGGAGTGGTA
>JALWGO010000210.1 GCA_027038805.1 Thermoprotei archaeon | reverse complement strand
TTAAGAGAAGATACGTGATAGTTACTGATGAAAGAGATAGACTTTATGCCGTGTTAAGCTCACGCGTTATTTTAAGCAAAATATTTGATGAACTAGCTAGGGGGAAGTAGGCAATGTTCACAGAGTTCCTTATAGCGATAGTCGTGGCATTAATTACAGCGAAAGTATTAGAGGAGGTATTTGTAAGAATAGGCTTACCCCCCGTTATAGGAGATATAATAGCGGGCATCATAGTAGGCAAGTCCCTTCTCGGAATATTCGTTCCTGAGGAAGGGGGAGCTGTAGACTATATTTCTTGGCTGGGAGTGGTTCTCCTCCTCTTCTATGCTGGCTTAGAAACAGATTACCGTCACTTTATGAGCGGTATTAAGAGCTTTACAATAGTATCAATACTTGACGTCTCCTTTGCATTTATCAATGGCTTCATTGTCGGCCTCATCCTCGGATATTCGATGGATAAGAGCATATTTCTTGGAACAATCTTGGTTGCAACTAGTGTGAGCCTAACTGTAAAGACATTGATAGATATAGGAAAACTCGATACAAGAGAAGGATTAATTATTCTAGGCGTAGCAGTTCTCGACGACATTCAGGGACTAATAGTTCTCGTAGCCTCTCTAAGCGTAGTGGTATATGGGGTAGTAGATATCAAAGACATATTATTCATAGGGGCATCCGCCTTCCTATTCTGGCTTGCATCAATAATAATTATAGGAAGACTCTCATCAAGACTCTTTAAGATATTTTCAAGGCTTAAGATAGAAAACTCTATACCTATACTGGCAATTGTGTTAGGACTAGTGGTCTCAGCTCTAGCTGGTGTTATAGGGCTCTCACCCATAGTTGGAGCTTATGCGGCTGGATTAGCCTTAGCAAGATGTAGGAGATTTCAAGTTATCTCGGACAAAGTAAAAGTTCTAGTGGATCTCCTAGCGACGCTCTTCTTTGTGGCAAGTTCGGCTAGGATAGCTATTGAGACGGCGTTAAAACCTGAATACGTGTGGTTGTACTTATTGTTCATAGGATTCGCATTACTGGGTAAGACGCTCGGCAATACTCTAGGTTCACGAATAGTAGGGTTACCGTGGAGGAAGGCTATAATAGTAGGAGTAGGTATGTGGCCTAGAGCAGAGGTAGCGTTAATATCGGCTACAATGGGTATGGCTCACGGCGTTGTTGACCCTGCAATATACTTTGCAACAGTCATACTGATAATACTAACATCAATAATAGTTCCACCAATAATAAAGCTACTATACAAGTTTGAGGAAGCAAAAAGCCCTACCTAATAAAACCCTTGTAAAACCAATTATTTTTCTTGGGCATAGGGATTGGTTAAGGTAAAGCTAATAGCATATAATAAACCATTAACTGGTTCCAGTGATCCTCGAAGACTACCCTTAATAGGCTTTAAGGTAAGTGTAGGAAAACTACACGATAATCCATTAGAGTATTATTTATCGAATGAGTATCCGGAAGAGAAGGTAAAACGTATACTATTATCAGCTGTAGAGTTTCCCAGCATTCTTGAACATGTAACCTTTACTTTCTTGATAGAAGACGTATCAAGGGTTTGTTCCCACCAATTGGTTAGGCATAGACTTGTAAGTTTTACCCAGGAAAGCCAACGCTATAGTGAGTCATATATGAGAAGGGCTATTAAGATAATAATTGACAAAACCGGTAGAGAAGATTTTAGTAAGACGTATCTGGAGAGAAAAATTAGTGATATAATAAACTGGTTCTTATCGGAAACCATAGGTCCAAGCTGTAATTGTATAAGAGAAGATTACTGTAATATATTATTAGAGGCTGTTAATGAGGCTTTCATAATACCTGAGCAAATTAGTAGAGTAGATAGCATGTGTTTCGCAAGAGACTTATTGTTATCAATTAAAAGATACTACGAGCTAGTTGAAAAAGGAGTAAAATACGAGGATGCAAGATTCATTCTACCCCAAGCAATCAAGACCAGGCTGCTAGCCACATTAAACCTTAGAGAACTCCTCCACATGGCATGCCTTCGCCTAAGTCCTAAGGCACAGTGGGAGATTAGAGAAGTAGTTAGAAAAATGGTAGAAGAGGTAAGAGAGATTATACCAGAGATAAATGATCTAATTGAAGGATACTGTAGTAAATATGGAGTCAGATGACCTAATGTGTAATTGAATCCTATGGTTTACTAGTGGTATTTGTTGAAGAATACTTTTCCTCTAATGCTCGTATCTCTCTTAGAATTTGAACTGGTATTTTTGGCGGCTTTAACTTGACCCGAAGGAGGTGTTCTCTTAAGGGTACAAGTCTACTTGTCTTCAACACTGTTGAGAAATACCTTGTGAATAGCGATACGCTCTCGTTACCTTTAAATGATATGGAGGCTCCCTTCATATACATGGGACTTGTTTCAGTATAATTATATTTTAGTGATGAGAGAGCTATATCTGAGGATACAATAGTTATATTCAATGGATAATATACTACTACACCTCTCTGTGTTAGAGGAGCATAATATATCATTGTCATATTCATTTTTGCAGTAGTATTATTTGATAAACCCGCACACAACTCTATAGTGCCATTATCTAGTAAGGTATCACTGCTATTGAATTCTATGTAGTCCGTCTCGTTGTTCACTATACTTCCATCACTGATATATATTGAGGAAGTAGATAGAGCATCATTTCTAGCATAAACATTAATCGTACCTACACTCCCACTATAACCATAGGAATCTAATCTAAGACCAAGCATATACGCTCCACTAAGATCGTTTACACCCCAGACACTTCCACACCATGTATACTCGTTACATGATACATTCAAGTGTATATCGTCTAGGAGTACGTATACGTCAGCGCTACCGGGAGTCCAAAGTGATATTACTCTAACATAGTAGTTTACTAGGATTATAAACCCGTATTCTCCGGGACTATAGTTTCGGAGAATTGATGAAACATCAA
>JALWGO010000209.1 GCA_027038805.1 Thermoprotei archaeon | reverse complement strand
CTTGTTTTACCAGCACCATTGGGTCCGACGATAACAGTTATACCTGTATCAAAGTCAACTCGGCTCTGCTTGTGGCTGATGAAGTTTTCTAGTTCTACTCTACGGATAATCAATTACTATCACCACTTCTCCTCATAGTACTTTTTCGTCAACTCTAAGGCTGCACGAGTATCTCCTTCACCAAGTAACTCGAGTAGTCGATAGGCTAGTTCTGCTTCCTCCTCATCTCCCAGGCTACGCTTTAATAGTTCCCTAATATCGATTTTCTCCAAGCCCTTCACAATACTGGGTGGTGGGGGTGCTCCTTCTTCCTCGAACCGGAGTCTCCAGGATAGAACCTTGTTTTGTAGTAGTCTTAGGAGGAGGCGGTGGACGTTGGCCTTGTTTATGCGTCTCCCCTTAACCGTTAAGTGTAATATGGGTTTTAGCTTCTCCGTACTCACTCGTTGGGAGATTTTTCTTAGTTCTTCTTCGAGTAGCTTATAGTCTACTTCCATGATAACGTGTTTTCTTATTCCCTCAAGGTCTACTTTATGGATTACTGGTGTATCCGCGGATAGGTCTACGAGATAGAATCCTTTTCCATTCTTCTTATAGTCTTCCCATTCATCTATTCTTATAATATCAATGCTTCCAGCATAGCCTACTACACCAGTCTTATACCTAAACCATGTCCTAACATGAATGTGTCCTAGAGCATAGTAGTTGAATCCTCCTGGAAGATCCTTCAACTCTAACTCATAACTATAGGGGAAGTGCTCCCTTATACCCTGGTGAAGCATCAATATACTCCTATCATAGCCTCCAGCTAATCCCCCTAGACGAGACAATATGCCTACTAGGTTAGCTGAATACTTTTTCGGAAGACTACGTATACCAGCAACCAGTATCTTCTTACCCTCTACTTCTAGTTCAACATAGGGTTTCTCTTGAAACGGGTTAAAGCCTATAACACGTATAACACCAAGCTCTTCTAATAGTCTATGAGGAGGAGTACTCCTACGCTTCGGGGAATCATGGTCCCCCAAGATACCGTAGACCCTAATCCCCTTATCAACTAGCTTCTTGAAACCATTATACGCTACTAGTAGGGCTCTAACAGGAGGCCTAGACTGATCAAATAAATCACCCGTATGGATTACTAAATCGGGTTTTTCGCGTAGAATCTTGTCAACTGCTTCATTAAATAGTCGATAGATATCTTCCTCACGCTCCTCAAGATTATATTGACGATAACCCAAATGAGTATCAGTTATATGAGCAATCATCAAGACACATACACGCTCCAAGCCCAGCCAAAAGCTATCATAACATACTAGCCCCAGGCAAAATAAACTCACCCATAACAAACGACAAATAGAAATATCTATTCCCCTGGGAAACCTTGTCTATGGGAGCCGATGAAGTAAGCAGGTGTAGCCCGCACCGACGAAGAATTATGGAGAAGTCGGCACCCAGAGAGGCTCCGCCTATAAATAGTTTAAGGTCTAGGTGTCTACTACTATGAACTCGGCTTCTAAGGTTAAGCTAATATTAGTTCCCTCACCGTGAACCATCTTGACGACTTTATATATTCCTGGTACTGCTTTCTCAAGGCTTATGTGCTGGGTAAAAGACTGGTTTGCGTTGAGGACTATTAGTTCTAGTGTCCAGACACTTGGTGTTAGATTCTTGTCAAGAATCCATGAGCTACCATTCCAATAATATACTTCATAGGGTCTTCCAAAAGATATAGGTGTTTTACCCATATTAACTATTGTAAATGAAACAGTCTCGCCTACCCGATAAGTACTCTTATCCAGTAATAGTCTTGCATTAACCTCTTGTTCTGGAACAATAACATAACCCACAATACAGTCTACTACCGTGTTGTTCTCAACTGCTGCGACAATTATAGTATAATTGTGATAGTAGTCATGTAACGGGATATTCCATAAAATATTTACTGGAAGATCACTAGCACTAATATTCTCGTATGCTATGAGAGATTTACCGTCTCTGCTAACACCATATAATCTAACAATATATGTTCCATTAAAACGATACAGTGATGGCATATAAACATACAAGTAGACTCCAATCTTTTCTCCCGGAGCACGATAGCCCGTACTAATCGCGAAGCCTACGGGTCCTGGAGAGAAAACCTTACTCGTCTTATTACATGAGGCAACTGGTTCATTTGAACTAAATGTTTTATGATTTTTCTCATCAATGTTATCTATATCTTTTGCATAATACTTTGCTAATATTATGCTACTAGCTAAAACTAGTACAACTAGTAGCATTGCGCTTAGTACTATAAACAAGCTTTTCATAAGGTTATTCCCGGGAAAACACATGTAGTTGCTTAGGGACTTAACTCTAATTTTTCGAACAACATGTTTCATTCTTTAACAAGTTAATCTAGTATAATGGGTGTAGGACCGGTGCCGGCCTCGGCTGCACTATCCCCCTTCTCTAGGGTTCATTTTTCTTGGCCGAGGCACCGTTAATAGTTATTTTATTTTAGGGTATTTTACGGTTACTTTTACTTGTGCTTCCTTGTCGGTGAATGTTATGTCTAGTATTGCTTCGGGATAAAGTGTTTTGTCTCCTACTAGAACTGGTGATAATTCTAGCTTGTTTGTTATTAGTGCGGCTTCTCTCAGCTTACGTGTCTTCTCCTCTCCATAGAATTTTACTAGTTTTTCGTCAAAAACTATGTCTATGAGCCGTGGTTTTTCTCTAACTTTGTAGACGTTTATTTTTGTGGGCTCTATGTAGAAATAATAGTTTCTAAAGTCTTCTGTTAGCTTGTTCTCCTCTACTACAATTATGGCACCCTTTAGATCGTTTTGTTCTCTTTCATCTATTTCTATGGAAATAACATCATAGTGTTTTAGTCTTGAATGCACCTGGGCTTCGCCTAGTATTCTATATCGCTTTTCTTCATGGACAAGATGCTGGCGATAATAGTGTCCCCTCTTATC
>JALWGO010000208.1 GCA_027038805.1 Thermoprotei archaeon | reverse complement strand
TATTGAAATCGACTATTAATAATATAGTAAGAAACATGGATATCGATATAGGAAATATTGATATCGAAAATATGGATGTATTTAGGATAAAACCGCCAGGCATTCTCTCTAAGGCCGAGGAATTAAAATCAATAGATATGGTTAAAAACAAGGATCTAGTACTAAGAGATTACTGGGGAGGCTTCCTATTCTTCGAAGACGGTAATGGTAGGATAATCGCTATTAAAACAACAAAAATACTGCACAAGAAATCAATTATAATGCTATAGAAGACCACGCTCTATCATCGCCGCTAAATACTTCTTCGGCCTAGATATTAGAGACCTAATCTCCTCCTCAAGATCACTTCTACTCCTCTTAACTCTCGCAACGCCCTCGCTCATAGCTTCTTCTGCTACAGCAAGTGCCTCAACTATATAGGCTTCTTCTTCATCCATTCTCGGTATAATGTATTCCTCATGTATTCCTTTCTCTTCAGCATACTTTGCTAATGCCTTTGCAGCTGCAATGCACATGCCGTCAGTTATCTTTCTAGCTCTCACACTCAATGCGCCACGAAAAACAGCAGGAAATCCGAGACTATTGTTTACCTGGTTTGGAAAATCACTTCTACCCGTTGCAACTATTCTCGCACCACCATCCTTAGCATCCCATGGCCAGATTTCTGGCTCAGGATTTGCAAGACTAAAGACAATAGGATCATTATTCATTAGTTTTATCCACTCCTTCTTTATTAGCCCAGGCTTGGGGGCTGATGCAGCTATAACTACGTCGGCTCCAATCATAGCCTCACGTATGCCTCCCCGTCTACCCTCACTATTAGTTATTTTGGCTATCTCTCTATGCCATTTTAGCCACGGATCATCTCTTCTAAGGTCTTCTCTCTCTGGGTGCAATATACCATTAATATCAACAACTACTATATTACCGGGGGTTGCTCCAGCCTTAATCAAGTACCTAACTATTGATAATCCTGCTGCTCCGGCACCAATCATTGCAACCCTTATTTCCTCTAACTTCTTGCCGACGATCTTTAACGCGTTGAAGAGAGCAGCTAATACCACTAGAGCAGTGCCTTGCTGATCATCGTGCCATACGGGTATGTCTAATAGTTCTCGGAGTCTTTCAAGTATGTAGAAACATTTAGGACTAGCAATATCCTCGAGGTTCAATCCGCCAAAACTTGGTTCAAGAGCTTTTACAATATTGATGAACTCGTCGGCGTTTTTCGTGTTTACTGCTAGTGGAATAGCGTCTACTCCGCCGAGATATTTGAATAAGAGTGCTTTACCCTCCATTACTGGTAGGCTTGCCTCAGGACCTATATCGCCTAGTCCTAGAACACGTGTACCATCGGTTACAACAGCTATGGTATTCCAACGACTAGTAAGTTCGAAGGAAAGGTTCCGATCACTGCTTATAGCTCGAGCTGGTCCAGCAACACCTGGAGTGTACCATATGGAGAAGTCTTTTAGACTCTTTATCGGGACTTTTGGGACTATTTCTATCTTACCACGATACTTCTTATGAAAACTAATACTCTTAGAGTAAATCTCGCCTCTATTGGGGTTCGGCATTGCTATTACCTACATTTTAGAAAGAAACTTAACTAGTATATTAAGAGGCACCTGCACTGTTATAAATAATAGCTTATTCTATAGGTTTCCCGATGTTCTCAGGTATATGATACCCCTTTAATCCTATAGTTATTTTTGCAGTCTCCTCTCTCAGCGTGTTTATGAAGGCTCTTACCAACTTTTTACCACTACTATTATTGTTGACAAGGAAATCGTATTGTTCCCTAGTAACCACTATATATCTGAGCCCATAGGCTTCTGCTAGGTGCGTTAATGTTAAACCAGCATCTGCTCTACCTGAGGCAATGTATTCTGCAACCTCTTGATGGGTTTGTACTTCAATACTGTAGCCTTTTATCCTATCATATAGAAGAAGTTTACCTTTTCTCTTAGCAGTTTCTCTTAACATTTTATCAAATAGTATACGGGTTCCTGATCCCCGGTTTCGGTTAACTATCTTTATTTTACCGTCAATTATATCGGTTATTATATCTTCGAGTTCATTATAGGAGTAGTACGGGTTGTATGCGAATACCAGTTCTCGATCATATCCTCTAATCAGTATAGCTGATCCACTTAGCCCATATTTTTCTATGATGCCTTTATTGTATGTCATGGTTTCCTGGTTGAATAAGTGTATTCCAGCTATATCGGATTCATTTGTTATTATTGCTAATATTCCTCCGCAGGATCCTATCCAGGCTTTTTGTATGTTTGCTTGATACTTACTAGATATGTAGTAGAGAATTCTCTCTAACAGTAAATCATGGCTACCCATGACTATTAAATCAGGCAGGCTATCTACATTTCTCTCTATAAATGGTGTAGTACCAATATTCCCTCTCTGTAGCTCTTCATAGTATTCCAATAGTCTTCTGCCAGCATCTGTGAGTCTAGTGCCGCCCCGCCCCATTCCACCTCTTTTCTTTTCAACAATCCTAACACCCAATGTATTTTCTATCCGTGTTATCATCTCCCATGCTTTAGAATATGGTATTCCAGCACTAATTGAAGCCTTAAGTATGGATCCATGCTTATCTACTAGTTTTAACAGAATAGCTGTTTGAGAATCCATTATTTTTATTCCACGATACTCTAATAGTACCTCAACTTTCTTTGTTATCTCACTTATAATGGACTCTATGTCTCTCACCACTCGGCCCAGCATAACTATATACAATAACTATATAAATGAGTATTATCGGATATCAGATAACGGTGAATTACATAGTGGACAACAAGAAAATAATAATACCACTGATTATAGCACTATTATTAATCGCAGCAGCAGTCTACTGGTATAATACTTCTACCCAAAAGATTTTCCTAAGAATAACAACAACTACTAGCTTATATGCTACTGGATTACTCGATAAGCTTGCTGAAGAATTCCATAAACGACACCCTAACG
>JALWGO010000207.1:9143-9428 GCA_027038805.1 Thermoprotei archaeon | reverse complement strand
AGCTACTTCTGCCTGGACTTTATCACCAGTTATTAGTATAGCTCCTACTTCATATGCGTAGTCGCGAATCAGCGCGTCAATAGCACCGGACTTAGCCATCTTTATATCCGTATACCGGGGACGTTCTCCCGCAAGCTCTATTGTTATAAGACCTTCATGCTCGAGCAAACGTAGTCTCGAGATCTCTTCCAGTCCCGCAAACCCGGTCATACGTCCCTCATTGGCTTGATGTTCTAGTTCGGCTAAAACGGCTCTATGTATTATTATTCTACCCTTTATCTTACC
>JALWGO010000207.1:0-9133 GCA_027038805.1 Thermoprotei archaeon | reverse complement strand
GGGTACGTATGCCTTCTCCGATACCCCTGCAATAGGCGTAATTATTTTTGACACTTCCTATAATACCTCGGCTATCCTATCTAGGCTTTTTCAAAGAGCTGGGAGGCTAATAAAAGATAAAGTAAATTATACTATAGTATCATCAAGGAATTAGTTTGTGGGTTAATTGTTTCCTACTAAACTTATTAAGTGAGAACCACCTAGCTTGCCTAACACCTGGAAAGGTTCACGTAATCGGTGTAAAAGTCTTGGCACCAAAAAAGAAGAGTAAACAAGAGAAACAAAAATATCTCGATAGAGGAAGTAGAAGTATAACCCAACAAGCTCTCTATGAAGCCCATGCACCCAAGGAACTAGTTGATAGGGTTAGAAGAGATATTAGGAGAAAACAATTTGATTACTTGACACCCTACTTGCTCTCAGAAAAGTATACCGTGACTATTAGTACTGCTAAGAAGATACTAAAAGAACTAGTTGAAGAAGGAGCCATAAGGCTATTCTCTGCTGGCAGGAGATCACCCGTATATGTGCCAGCAAGCCAATAATCTATCTAATCTCTATTACTTAGAGAGGAGTTCCTAAGAATATTTTTCTAATAAAACAGCTTTTGCTATAGCTACTTGTCCTAGCGATATTCCTCCATCTCCCGGGGGGACTTTTTGGTTAACATATAAGTGGGCTCGTCCATTAACTGCGTCTCTAATCCCTTGTATAATGTATTCATTGACGGCTGCTCCACCAGAGACCGCTATTATGTTTCTCTTCTTTGTAATAGCTTTTAATGCTATCTTACCGTAAGTGTATCCTAGCCAGTATTGGACAGCATAGGCTATCTCACGTCTATCGTATCCCTTTTCAACTAAATCTAATATTTGGAGAACTGGTTCTCTTATATTAATTAATGATACCCCATCCACATATTCTATTGGATAATCTACTATTATACTCGTTTTCCTAGCAAATGCTTCAAGCTTTATAGCTGGTTCTCCCTCATATGTCCGCTTCCAAGCTACACCGAGAAGACTTGCAACCGCGTCAAGATACCTGCCAGTACTTGATGTCAAAGGTTTACCATATTTTAATTGTTTCAATACTATTTTTGCCTCAGTTAAACCTCCTGGTAGTTGCCTTAGTAGTTTGTGTTTCCTCATTATCCTTATTACTTCGTCTTCGCTTAGACTTGAAGCTAGTATTGACATCAAGTATCTTGTGGGATAAATAGTTGATCTATCACCACCGGGTAATACATGGTATTCTAGGTGTCCAATCCTCTTATAACTCGTATATGATGCTATCATTATTTCACCGCCCCATATTGTTCCATCATCTCCGTATCCTACTCCATCTATTGCTATGCCTACAACCTCTGATTCTAGGGGTAGGTCTAGTTCCGCCATAGCCGACGCTATATGGGCATGGTGGTGTTGTACTTTCAGCAAACTAGTATTGTATTCTTTCGAGTATTTTTCAGCTAGTTTTGTTGTAGAATACTCGGGGTGTTTGTCCGATACTATTACTGATTTTTCTACTCTTACATTGTAGGCTTTTAAGAGATAGTGGATAGCCTTTTCAAGAAAATCCATTGTTTCAAGGTTTTCACAGTCTCCAACATATTGTGTTGGTATTATGTACTCTTCTAAGCCTATAGCGCCAGTGTTTTGAAGCATAGCTCCGAAGGCTACTATGGGTTTAGGAGAACGTATACTGGTTTTTATCCATAGGGGGGCGTAGCCCCGGCTACGTCTAAGAAATACTGGTTTGCCCGTAGTCAGCCTTACAACGCTGTCGTCAACTCTATTAACTATACGTCTATTATGCAATAAGTAGTAGTCAACGAAGCCGCGGAGCTTTGTTAGAGCACACTGATTTGTAGTGCACATCGGCTCGCCTGGGGGATTACCGCTTGTCATTATTAGGAATTTATCTCTGGTCTCCATTAACAATAAGTAGTGGAGCGGGGAGTATGCTTTCATTATGCCGATATGGCTTAGTCCTGGAGCAACGTAATTCGAGATCGGGCTGTCCTCTCTTTTTGGTACGAGGACTATTGGAGCCCATATAGAATCCAATAACTCACGTGTTACGCCGTCTAGCAGGGCTATTTTTTCTGCAACCCGTAGGTCTAATACCATTATGGCGAAGGGTTTTTCTGGTCTATGCTTTCTTTTTCTCAACTCTAATACAACTTCATCCGACGATGCTAGCGCAGCTATATGGAAGCCCCCAATACCTTTAACTGCTACGATACGGCCTTCGTCAACTAGTTTAGCTGCTTCTCTTATCGGGTCCTTTACCTCGATTCTATTACCGTTTCTATCTGTTAACCATACTTTAGGTCCACAAATGGGACATGATATTCCTTGCGCATGGTGTCTCCTAATGTTTTGGGGATCATTGTATTCTTTTAAACACTGCTCACATAGTGGGAAGTCACGCATACTAGTATTTTCTCTATCATATGGTGGTTTCTCTAACATACTAAATCTTGGTCCACACCATGCACAAGAGTTGAATGGGTATCTGTATCTTCTATCACTCGGGTCGAGTATTTCGTTTAGACAATGCTTACACATAGCAAAATCTGGTGGTATTTGAGAAAGCATCGTCTTCTTCGTCGAGCTCTTAAGTATCTTGAAACCCTCATATCCTCTGGGTTCTTCTACGCTAACTTCAACTTTCTCTATTATTGCTGGAGGCGGTTTTTCCTTGTAGAGTAGTTTTTTGAATTCCTCCAATTGTCTTTGATCTCCTTCGATGAATACTTCTACTTCGCTTCCTCCTAGGTTTAAACAATAACCTCTAACATTTGTTTTCAATGCTATCCTATGGATAAAGGGACGGAAACCCACTCCTTGTACAAGTCCTGCAATTCTTATTCTTAGCGCCTTTCTCGTCAAAGTTTTTGTACTCCCCTAGGCAACTGATATTATCAGCGTTAAAGTAATTTATGTTTAACCTATCTAAATAACTATAACCCCGGTAACCAAAGTATAAGGTGTAGAGGACTAAAACCTTGTGTCTAGGGGTTCCAGGAATAGTAGTTGAAATAAAAAGAGATGAAAAAGAAGCAATAGTGGACTTTGGTGGTGTTAGAAAGGAAGTTGATGCATTCCTAGTTGAAGATCTTAAACCCGGCGATTATGTAATAGTTCATGCTGGTGCAATAATATCCAAGATAAGTGAACAAGAATACAAGGAGATAAAAGAAGCTTTTGATGAACTGGCTAGAGCTTTACAGGAAATAGAAGCATAAACTAGCTTGGGTGCCTAGGCATATGATTACAGATAAGATAACCCTAGCCCATGGCGCGGGCGGCTACGAGACGTTTAAGATAATAGAGGAATTGATCGCCAAAGTGTTTAAGAAAAAGAAGGTATGGGGCGGAATAGGGTTAGAGGAGCTAGACGATGCCGCCACCATACCCATAGGTGAAGATAAGAGTATCGCCATTACCGTAGACTCGTATACAGTTAAACCATTATTCTTTTCAGGAGGAAATATTGGAAAACTTGCAGCAACTGGGACCATAAACGATTTAGCCGTAATAGGAGCAGAACCCATAGCATTTATGGATTCCATTGTCGTAGAAGAGGGATTCCCCGTAGACGATTTAAGAGAGATAATAGAGTCTTATGAGAAAGTCTTAAGAGAATATGATATAGCACTAATAGGCGGAGACTTCAAGGTAATGCCCAAGAACCAAGTAGACGGTATAGTTATCTCTAGTACTGGTATAGGATTACTTGAGGGTAAACCATTATTAGACAGTAATGCAGAGCCAGGAAATCATATAGTAGTAACTGGGCCCATAGGAGATCATGGAGCAGCTATTATTGCAGCGCAACTTGGGATAAACGATATTGAGATAAAAAGTGATTGCAGACCCATATTGCCTGCAATAAGAGTAGCAAAAAGAGTTGGAGGTTTAAAAGTAGCTAAGGATCCGACAAGAGGAGGTTTATCAATGGCATTGAACGAGATAGCTGCTAAGTCTAATGTAAACATTACTGTATACGAGGAAAAAATCCCAGTTAGAGACGAGACTAGAGCATTAGCGGAAATGACGGGCATAGATGTCTACTCGCTTGCATCTGAGGGACAGGCAATAATAATAGTAGATGAAGAGCATAGTAGCGAGCTAGTTAAAACACTTAGAGCCAAAGGGTTCCCTGAAGCCGAAATTATAGGAAGAGTAACTGAGAAGTCCCGTGAGCCAAGAGTGTTTCTGAAAACAGTTGTTGGTGGTACAAGGTTATTAGAGGTTCCACGCGGTGAACTTGTCCCTAGAATATGTTAAGCGTAGGAAGAAGCTTTTAGAAATACTGAGCAAGTATCGTGATCCAGAGCTTGCCAAGAAGATAATTGAGAAAATACATATAGTAGCTGATAGAATTGATGAGGAGAAAATATTACTTATGAGCTTCTGCGGAACCCACGAACACACCGTGACATATTATGGAATAAGGAGCTTGATGCCGAGTAAAATAGACCTTGTAGCAGGACCCGGATGCCCTGTTTGCGTCACACCCGCTAGAATAATTGATACTGCAATAAAACTAGCTCTTGAAGAAGACGTGGTCATACTAACCTATGGGGATATGTATAAGGTTCCAGGCTCCAAGCTAAGTCTTGCTCAAGCAAAGGGTTTGGGAGCAAGAGTAGAGGTAGTGTACGGGTTTAATGATGCTGTAAGGAAGGCTAGAGAGAAAGCTAGCAAAGACCATGTTTTCGTTGGAGTAGGTTTTGAGACTACCATGCCGACTGTAGCGTCATATATTTACTCTAATCGAATGCCAGACAACTTGTACGTATTACCAGCATATAGGCTAACGCCCCCTATAACCAAGTATATGTTAAAGCTAAAGGAGATAGCAATTAATGGAATAATACTTCCAGGACACGTGTCAGCAATCATAGGAGTAGAGTCGTGGCTCTTCTTGGAGGGTATTGTTCCCTCGGTTATAGCTGGCTTCGAACCCATAGACGTTCTCATGGCTATACTCATGATACTTCGCCAAATAGCAAGGGGGGAGGCAAGAGTTGAAAACGAATACCATAGAGTAGTAAAGTTTAGGGGTAATGAGAAGGCTAGAAAAATTATTAGTGAAGTATTCGATATAGTTGACGCTGATTGGAGGGGCATAGGAATAGTACCTGAAAGCGGAGCCGTATTTAAGGAGAAATACTCAGAATACAACGCATTAGAAAAATATGATGCCAAGGTAGACAATGCTATAGATATACGGCCAGGATGTCGTTGCACCGATGTAGTCCTCGGTCTAGCAAAACCCACCGACTGTCCACTCTTCTTAAAAGCGTGTACACCAGAACGACCATATGGACCATGCATGGTTTCAAGCGAGGGAACATGCTATATATGGGCAAAATATGGGGGATACATAGTTAATAGGAAGGAAGGATGAAGAATTGAGAAAGTCTTCCTCAGCTATACTATTTTACTCTACAAAGCAAACAAAGTATAGTATAAATGCACTTATAGCTGCATTAGAAAAGGATAATTTAACTCCAATAGATGTATACGTAATTGACTCCTCACTTAGAACACCGTTGTTAGAGACCATTTCAACGCTTAAAAGGCTTTACCGTAGGGTCCTAGTGGGCGTAACCGTTCTATCTACACAGCTACCTCACGTAGAGAGCCTCATCGGGCTCCTAAAACGTTACCACAGAGATGTAGTCCTAATCGGGGGTGGACCTCATCCAACAGGGGATCCCGTTGGAAGTTTACTTAAGCTAGGATTCAATTATATAGCTTATGGGGAAGCCGAGGAGACTATACGAGAGCTCGCGGAAGCAGTAGACAACGATAAGCCGTTAGAAGACGTCTGTGGTATCGCATACTATGACGAACACATAGATAAAGTAATAGTAAATAAGAGAGTAAAGAGGGTGAACCTAGATGAATATCCACCGTTCCCCTATTGGCGGAATAGGTTTAATCCAATTGAGATAATGCGAGGTTGTCCTTGGGCTTGTAAATATTGTCAAGTATCTTTTATGTTTAAGGCTAAACCCATCTACCGGTCGATCAACACCGTCCTCTATTACTCGAATATATTATTGAAACATGGCATGCGAGATCTAAGATTCATAGCTCCTAACTCCTTCGCATACCTAAGCAAAGATGGTCGTAAACCAGATGCTAGCCTACTCGAAGAATTCCTCTTATCACTCTACGAGCTAACGAGAAGATATGATGGCCGGATATTTTTCGGAACATTTCCCAGCGAGGTTAGACCAGATTCTATTAGCTACGGGTTGGCTAGGATGGTTAGAAGATACGTTTCAAATAAGTCAATCATTATTGGAGCACAAAGTGGTAGTGATAGATTACTTAAAATAATTAATAGAGGACACAGTGTTGACGATATAATTAACGCTACTGAGGCATTAACAAAAGCTGGATTCAGAGTAGACGTTGACTTCATATTCGGGTTACCGGGTGAGACTGGAGAAGACTTAGAGGAAACAATCAAGGTAATAGAAAAACTCGCCGCTATGGGTGCTAGAATACATGCGCATACTTTCATGCCGTTACCGGGTACACCTTTTGCCGAAGCACCTCCTGGGAGAATAGATCCATGGCTGAGAAAGAGACTTTTCAAGCTTCTCGGTAAGGGATTAGTATATGGCGATTGGCTTCAGCAGGAGAGAGAAGCTGAGATAATACATCGTTATAGGGTTATGGGTGTTATTTTTACTGGTAAAAAACTGGCTAATAGAGTTAGGATACGCTACTGCTAGGACTCTACGATAACTATATTTGTTCTATAGAGTAGAGAGTAATACTGAGGATACAGGTGATTGAATAGTGCCCTATAGATCCGAGATATCATTTCTAGGAAAATTCACTTGGGATGCTATAAGGGATCCAGTATACGATTACATAGACTATAATAAGGAGATAGAAGTAAAAATAATTGATTCAGAGCCTCTTCAAAGGCTTCGAAGAATAAAACAATTGCAATTATCTTACCTTGTCTACCCTGGTGCAGAACATTCAAGATTCCAGCATAGCTTGGGTGTAATGCATCTCGCCGGAATCTTCTCAACACATATAGTATCACTTGTCTTAAAATACCATGAAAAAGCCTTAGAGGACTACGAACCTGATACTCTTGTAGAAGCTGTTAGGATTGCAGGTCTATTGCACGACGTAGGACACGGGCCTTTTAGTCATGCTTTCGAGGAAACCATTCTATCAAATAATAAGCTCAGGGCAAAGGGCTTAAGTGACCATGAGAGACTCGGATTACTAGTAATAGAATACACTAATATCTCTAAGACTTTAATAAAAGCTGAAGAATACGGGCTACCAAACCTATATGATGCCGTAAAAAAGATACTGGATATAAAAGAACCCCAGGAACCTATACTTAGACTTGTACGCAAGATTGTGAAAGCATGGATCTATCCAGCCGATGTAATGGATTTCCTACTGCGTGATAGCTACTATACTGGTACACGTGAATACGGTTCAATAGATTACCAGAGGCTAATTAGGAATAGCTATCCTATCGAGAGCATTGAATCCCTTGAGAATATTGCATTGGATTCAAAATCTCTTGGTGCCCTCAGAAGCTATCTCAATAATCGTACACAAATGTATGAGAATGTTTACTTCCACCCAGTTGCACGCGCATTCAATAAGCTTTTGGGAATAGTGCTCCAAGGTGCAGACGAGTATATTGGGCTAACTGAAGCAGTTGAGAAACTAGGGGAAGGCGATCCACGAGCTTATTTAAAATTAACAGACGAGTATATTTTATCAAAGCTAGTAGACCTAATAGATAGACCCGATATACAAGGTGAGCTTAAAGCATATATCAACAACCTCATCTATAGACGAAATCCATGGAAACGCATTGGAGGCGATCATAAAATACCTCTAGTAGCAATGGATGGTAGAATTGATCCTGCAATAATTGTTTTCAAGTATATGAATAAATGGGTTAAAGATTTAGAGGAGCATGTCAGAGACAAGGTAAAATCAAAATTTGATGGCCGTGTTGAACCAGAGGACATATGGATTGATAGTAATACATTGCATCCTGCACCGCTTTCCAGTCTCGTTGAACCACACTTATTCTATATCGCGTATGTCAAGGGAGGAGAACTAGTAGAAACCAAGCCATTCAATATAATATTTTTTATGGTAAACGAGGGCATAGTACCGAAGATAATAGTTAGAGCATATGCCAAGCGAGAAATCGTGAAAGACAAGGAACTATACAAGGATTTAAGTACAGTAATTGATAGTGCTATAGACGAGTTCTTCGATATATCTACATTAGCTGGAGGAATAACTCTTTAACGACATAATGGTTTTCTTAGCGTATTCTAGTGCCAGCTTACGCCATAGACTTGGACCATTCTTCAGCAAGTTTTCTGGTATCTTCTCCTTAGCTGCTCTCGCTTTTCCTAGCTGAGTTGTAATTACTCCCTTCTCAGTATTACGTAGGAAACCATAGAATACTAGCCTAGCTATATCAACCTCAAGTAAAGGACTCATAACACCAATATTGTTCACTGGTATCCAGTCTCTATAATCTATTCCAGTATATCCTTCAGCATTTAACACAAATACTAGGTTTGATAAATCAATTATCGTAACGGGTTCAACGTTAACTATTATTCCTAGAATCTTCTTAAGTCTAGGATACACTGGAAGTCGCCCCACACTATCCATAATGCTTTATATTAAGTAGACTATATCTACACGGCCCCAGAGTAATATTCCCTTAAGAACAGTAATATTTCGAGAATGCACGTAATATACATGAGAGGAGAGAATCATCTTGTATACTGAAGGCACTATTAGGGAAAGAATAATAAAGGTATTAATGGAGACTAGAGAACCTCTAGACGCCTACACCATAGCATTAGAAGTAGGATTAGATCCTACTACTAGTGAAAAGGAAGTATACGAACATTTAACACATATAGCTAAGACTATTAGAAGGCAGAGTAAGGGTAAACTATTGCTATATATGATACCCCCACAGTGCCGTAACTGTGGCTACGTCTTCAAAGACTTACGTAAACCCCGTAAACCAAGCCGTTGTCCCCGATGTAAGAGCCAGCGTATTACACCTCCATTATTTAAAATTA
>JALWGO010000206.1 GCA_027038805.1 Thermoprotei archaeon | reverse complement strand
CGTTTACGAGCTCTAGGCTATATCTAGGCGTAGAATCCACTTTATGGACTAGAGGAGACATACCGTGAGCGAGAAAGAGAAGACGAGGAGTCGTTATACTACCGTTTCAATACCCGTAACACTATATAATAGAATAAAGGAGCTGATAAAGGGAACTGGTTTCACAAGCGTATCACAATACGTAACCTATGTTCTAAGAGAGATAATAGCGGCGCACGAGGAAGCTAGATATACTGAACCCTTCAGTGAAGAAGATAAGAAGAGGATCATAGAGAAGTTAAAGAAACTAGGATACCTCTAAAAGCGTGGTAGCCATGGTCTCTAAACCACATGGTGGGAGACTCGTTAGGAGAAGAGCTACGGGTAAGAGACTAGAAGCTCTTAGAGAAGAAGCAAAGGAGTTACCAAAAATAGAGCTACCATACGACATAGCAGTTGATGTAGAAAACATTGCTAACGGGGTCTTTAGCCCGCTAGAAGGCTTCCTCGTCCAGGAAGACTACTTACACGTATTATACGATATGAGGCTTAGCAATGATGTACCATGGACTATTCCCATAGTATTAGACGTGGATCCAGATGAGATAATTGGTGTTAAGGAGGGAGACGACGTAGCCCTGACATATAATGGTAAACCCATAGCTGTAATGAGAGTCGAGGAGATCTATGGATGGGATAAGAAAGAATACGCGAAAATGGTCTACAAGACAACTGATACCAGGCACCCAGGAGTAGCAAAGACCTTGGAGAAAAAGGAATTATTAATTGGTGGGCCAATAGACCTAATAGACCATATTGAAAGCCAGTTCGAGAAATACCTACTATGGCCGGAGGAGACCCGTGTCCTCTTCCGCGAAAAGGGATGGAAGACGATTGTAGGATTCCAAACCCGTAACGCCCCCCACCGCGGCCACGAATACGTTCAAAAAGCCGCTCTAACCTTTACCGATGGACTCTTCATAAACCCTCTAGTCGGGTGGAAGAAGAAGGGAGACTTTAAGGACGAAGTAATACTAGCAGCCTATGAGGCATTAATCAAACACTATTATCCGAAAGACGTAGTCGTATTAGCAGTCCTAAGAACAGCTATGAGGTATGCTGGACCTAGAGAAGCAATACACCACGCAATACTGAGAAAGAACTTCGGGTGTACGCACTTCATTGTGGGAAGAGACCATGCAGGTGTAGGAAACTTCTATGGACCCTATGAAGCCTGGGATATATTCGACGAGTTCCCAGACCTCGGTATAACACCATTATTCATTAGAGAAGCCTTCTACTGCAAGAAATGTGGAGGAATGGTTAACGCCAAAATATGTCCCCACGGAGAAGAACACCGGTTAAAGATAAGCGGCACTAAGATCCGCGAAATGTTGAAGAAAGGAGAAAAACCACCAGAATACATGATGAGACCCGAAGTAGCAGAAGCTATACTAAGATTCGATAACCCCTTCGTCGAGTAACCTTTTCCTCTAAGTGGTCTAATTGGTTCTCGCCACTCCTCGTGAGATAAGAGTTGTTGGAACAATCTACGATTACCTCATAGAATCTAATAAGATAGCAATCATATTCCACTGGGATAGCGATGGCATAGCTAGTGCAAGTATCCTTAAGGAACTATTAGCTAAACGAAACATTATACTAGACTTCATTGTACCCAGGATCGGATACTATGATATTACAGCAATAGACTTGGATAGAGTGAAGACCTTCAAGCCAGACCTCATAGTAGTCTTAGACTACGCATTAAAACCCGGAGACCTCGAAATACTAGAACAGTCTACTGGTGTACCCGTACTACTCGTAGATCATCATGTTAACGTCTTACCTGCTAAACTATTATACTATAACCCCGTAGCAATGGGGGCACCACAGGTAATGTATCCTTCAACAACATGGGTTCTAAGAGAACTACTAAGACTCCCCCTAGACTTAAAGATACTCTTGGGGATCGCTGGGGATAGAGGAGTTAAAGCCAAGGAGACCCCGGTTTGGAGTCAAATAGAAGAATACCTAGATAAAACAAGGTGGACTTGGCGTGAAATCGTAGAGCTTGCAGAACTCGTAGACTCTATGTATAGGTCTGGGAATATTGAGGGCATAAAACACTCAATAGACAAACTATTATACTATGACAACAATCTAGAAGAAGCTCTAGCAGACGAAGAGTGGCGAAGAGCTAGAAGACTCGTAGAAGAAGAACTAAACAAATACTCCAACATAGAGCCAGTTAGAGTCGTTGACGATAAAATACTTGTCTTTAAAGTAGAATCAGCATACTATATAGCTTCAGCAATAACGAGGCAACTAGCACTAAAACACCAGGATAAAATAGTCGTGGTAGCATTCAAACACCTTAAAGGAGGACCATGCCACGTATACGCACGTAGCTGGAAATACGATCTCATACAAGTTATAACAAGCCTAAGCCTTAGAGGATATAATATTGGAGGGAAAAACGAGGTAGCAGCCATCACAGTAGAGTGTAGCAAACTAGAACAAGCACTAGAGGACATGATAGCGGCTATAAGAGATACCGGGTACAAGCTTCTCAAATAACCTTATTCAAGCCAATTATAGTCTCCCTGATAGAATATGTTTCCGTAAATCTTTTTTCCAAGAACAGTATAACGGTCTTCTAGTCAGAACACTTTAGGCTAAGGGTGGTCTGTTTTTGTGGCGTTAAGAATAGATCCGTGGGGTCATGCAACAATAAAGGAGTACGAGAAACTATTCCAGTACTTCGGCATAAAACCCTTCAGAGAAGTATTACCACAAATAGCCAAGCCCCACAAGTACATGACCCGTGGAATAATATTCGGTCACCGAGACTTCGATAAATTCTGGAAACTATACAAGGAGGGAGCGAGAGTAGCAGTATTAACGGGATTCATGCCAAGCGGTAGGTTCCATTTAGGCCATAAAATGGTTGTAGAACAACTAGTATATTATCAGAGGCTTGGAATAGACGTATACGTTGCAATAGCTGATGCTGAAGCATATAGTGTTAGAAAGATACCGAGAGAAGAAACGATAAGAATAGGAGTAGAAGAATACATAGCCAACATGATAGCCTTAGGCCTAGACCCAGATAAAACAGTATTCTACTTCCAGACAAAACAGGATCCAAGATACTATAGGCTAATACAATTGTTCTCGAGAAAAGTAACCTTCAACGAACTAGAAGCAATATACGGTGAACTAGAACCAGCTAAGATCATGGCCGCGTTAACCCAGGTAGCAGACGTAACCTATCTAACACATCGAGACCTAGGAGGCTACGAAATGCTCTTAATACCAGTTGGAGCAGACCAAGACCCCCACCTAAGACTTGCAAGAGACATAGTAGACCGCTACTCACGCGAACTAGGACTAAAACCTCCAGCATCAACTTATCACCGCTTCATGACCGGGCTTGATGGGGGGAAAATGAGTAGCAGTAGACCGGACTCAGCAATATTCTTAACAGACAGTATAGAGGAGGCGAGGAGAAAGGTCTTTAGAGCATTAACTGGTGGGAGAGCAACCGTAGAAGAACAGAGAAAGCTTGGTGGAATACCCGAGCAGTGCACGGTCTTCGAACTATACGCCTACCATCTAATAGAAGACGATCGTGAATTAGAGAAAATATACAATGAGTGTAAGAGCGGAAGACTACTCTGCGGCGAATGCAAGAGAAGAGCTGCAAAACTATTAGAGGAGTTCCTAAGAGAACATCAGAAACGATTAGAGAAGGCGAGGGAGAAGGCCAGAGAAATAGCCGAGGAAGTAGCACCAGAGTTCTAAGACAAGGGATACTGGTTAAGAAAAACTATTTTTCCAAGACAGTATATGTAAACCCATTATTCTATGTTCATACGGGTCTATACCTTAATAATCCCTCATACTCTATACTTTTCACCACGTATAAGAAATACTGTATTAGAGGCGCAGGAATTGGTTAACCGTAAAATGCTAGTAATAGGCTTAGACGCCGCTCCACCAAAACTACTCTACGAGGAGTTTAAGGATGAATTAGAAGTCCTCGGACCCTTAGTGGATGAGAGTGCGAGATATCTTATGAGGACTTCTCATCCCCCAATAACTATACCCGCATGGATGAGCATGGTTACTGGTAAGACTCCGGGAGAACTAGGACTCTACGGGTTCCGTCACCGTAAGCCTGGAAACTACTTGGACTTCTATATAGCTAACTATCGGTTCATAAGGCATCCAACTATATGGGATACTCTTGGCTCTCGGGGATTGAGGAGTATTGTTGTAGGGGTTCCTCCAACTTATCCGCCCAAGCCTATTAGAGGATACCTTATATCAGACTTCATAACCCCTGGTCCCGAGTCAAATTATACTTGGCCCCCTATGCTTAAGAAAGAAATAGAGAAGCTTGTAGGAGAATATATCTTCGACGTAATCTTCCGCTCCGAGGATAGAGATAGAGTTAAACGCGAGCTATGGGAGATGACTGAGAAGAGGTTTAAAGTACTGAGATATCTTGCCGAGAACAAGAAATGGGACTTCTTCATGTTCGTTGAAATAGGAGTAGACCGTGTACAACACGCTTTCTGGGGCTTCATGGACCCCGAACACCACAAATATGTTCCAGGAAACAAATATGAAAACGTTATACGCGACTACTATAAACTAATAGACAGAGAAGTGAAAGCACTACTAGAGAAAATCCCCAAAGACACAATAATAGTAGTCGTATCAGACCACGGAGCAAAACGAATGAAAGGAGCCTTCACGGTAAACCAGTGGCTAGCTCAGCAAGGATACCTTAAACTAGAAGAAGAACCAAGCAAACCAGGAGTAGACTTAAAAGACGTTAAGATAGACTGGTCCAAGACCATTGCATGGGGTTGGGGAGGGTACTATGCAAGAATATTCCTCAACGTAAAAGGCCGTGAACCCAAGGGAACCATAGAGCCAAGAGACTACGAGCACATGAGAGACCAGCTCGCAAGAGAAATAAGGAAAATACGCGGACCAAACGGAGAACAATGGAAGACAATGGTCTATAAGCCAGAAGAACTATACCCAGAAGTAAACGGTGATGCCCCAGACCTAATAGTATACTTCGATGACCTATACTGGAGGAGCGCAGGAACACTAGGATGGCCTACAAATTATCTGAGAGAAAACGATCGAGGACCAGATGACGCGGTACACGACTGGCATGGAGTACTAACAATATATGATCCAGAAGGAACCCTTGAGAAAGGATTCAAGGGAGAGATTAAAATACATGATATTAGAAACCTATGGTTAGAGCTCATGCAGGTAAAAACTGGATAGAACAGAGAGGATGGGGGAAATGAGTGCTGGGAGGAGAATACTTATCCTTGGAATAGATGGAGCATCGTGGAAGATTATAGATAAGATGATAGAATGGGGTGCAATGCCCTATCTAAAACATCTACTCAGTAATGGTAAAATTAAGAGGGGACCCATGCACTCTACTTTACCACCAATGACACCGCCCGCGTGGACTAGTATTGCTACAGGCGTTAATCCGGGTAAGCATGGAGTGTATGGTTTTCATAGAATATTTAAAGATAAAGATGGATTCAGATTTCACTTAATGAGACCTTATGATGTAGGTTATCCCCGAATACATGAAATGCTTGCAATGTTTAAATTAAAAAGCATAATAATTAACCTACCATTAACATATCCGCCGTGGGAGACTCTGTGCAAGGAATGCACAATTATAAACGATTGGATGGCTCCAGAGCTAAGAATACATCCCGTGCATTTAGAACCTAAGTTTAAACACTATTTTACTAAGGGTCTTGAAGGACACGTGTTAAAGTCTAGATCAGAGAGCTCTATAAACGCGATAGCTGATAGAGCATATACTTTTGCTGAAGGCGTACTCGAGTTAATGAATACTGTAGACTGGGATCTATTATTTGTTGTATTCAGTGAACCCGACTGGATAATGCATTTCAATCCAGACTTTGTTGGCGGCAAAAAGGCTGGCAGCGAATTAAAAGTATATTCGGCTATAGACGACTTTCTGAGAAAAACATATAGTATCGTTGACGATATAATAATGGTATCAGACCACGGGTTTACTGTATGCAATAGACTAGTAAATGTACCCTACTTTTTAAAGAAGTATGGATTAGCAGAGAAGACCTTCCAAGAAACGCTAACAATAAAGTTTAGTAATATAGAAGTACCATCCTGGATAATAAGGTTTCTACGAAAACATGATAAGATAAAGAAAATAGCATTAAGCCTAGCAAGTAAGCTCACTAGAAAGGCTACTAGAACTATAAGTATAGAGTCTACTACGCACACAATACCATACAATGAAGCTAAGGCTATAATGCCTGATGCAGGAATAATATATGCTGCACCAAACCATGAAAAAGAAGTACTAAGCGTGCTTGAAAGAATACCTGGTATACAATCCGTACTAGTCGGCAAGGAGGTGTATTGGGGATACAATGCGTTGAAAGCACCAGACTATGTACTAATACCCGAGGAACCATATTGTATTTACACTAAATCTGACACACCATTTATGGACTATAACACGAACCATCATCCAATAGGTTTACTAGGACTTGGCGGAGACCACGTAGATGAAGTTTGGTGGAGAAGCTCTTGGAATACTTGGGACGTAGTACCTTTAGCGTTAACGTTGCTTAAACTACCCGTACCAGCAGATACTGATGGCTACTATCCCGGCAACATTAAAAGATATAATTATTACTCGAGATGGAACATTGCAGTGAGAACGAGAGATATAAAGAGATCTCATTAATGAATTAATAGCTTCTCTTAACACTATCTATTAGTCTAACAAGACATCATTAAAGACGATTTTCTACTATATCTTGAAATCCTAAGATATAGAAAGCGTATTGGCTGAAAACATCCATGTTTTCTATGAATCTCAGCAAACATTCCCAGGTAGAATATATAGCTTCGCGTCACCTACTCCGAGCACCTATACTATAGTCTTCAAGTTATCTATTGCTTCATTCTTCATTAGATGCCTAATAACCTACAATCCCGATCAATCTCCTAATACTAAATTCAACAGCATATTTTCCTTCCTGGTATGATCTTATTCTCCCCTAAGCCTTATATGGAACACACTTGCCAGGTATAACGTCGAATACGATACCATGTTAGGTTATTAACTATCATCTTCACCACAATAGTGCGGGAGTTAAAAAGTGGCCAAGAAACACGTAGTGATATTGGGACTTGATGGAGTCCCCCTAAAAGCCTTCGACAAATTATTCGAGCTCGGCTTATTACCCTATACTAAACATATATGGCCTAAGCTATGGACAAGTGAGCTAAGAGTAAGATTACCCTATACCCTCTCTAGTTGGACCAGTATATCGACTGGAGCGAATCCCGGAAAGCATGGGATCTTTGATTTCCTTAAACTAAACCCCGATGGCAGCTTTAGCATTACTACACGTAACATGCTTGAACGACCTACCATAAACGAAATTCTATCCACGGAAAACCTATCTTCAATAATAATTAATGTACCAATGACCTATCCCCCATTTATTAGGAAAAACAATATGATTGTAGTATCTGATTGGACTATTCCCGAGCTTAAAACATGGCCTAGAGAGGAAGAAGAGACTGTAAAGAAATTCTTCACTCATGAGAGGATTAAGAGGTATTACAGCTTAGAGGAATACTTTGAGGCCATATCAAATGGTTTAGAGGAGCGAATAAGCCTTATAGAATACTATTTTACTAGACGTAAATGGGACTTATTCTATACAGTGATATCTGAAACCGACTGGGTTTTCCATAAGGTTTTCGGAGAATTAATTGAGGATGGAGAAGTCAACCGTAAAGTAGCTAAAATATTTTATCTAGTAGACAAAGCAATAAAAATGATATATCAGAATCTACCGGAAAACACCCTACTAATATTATGCTCTGATCACGGGTTTATGGTTGCTAGAGAGTCTTTGAATGCTAATGTACTATTAGAGAAAATGGGCTTACTGAAAGTAAACACTAATACACTTAACTTCAAGTCAAGAATGCTGCTAAATCTTGCAAAAATAATGCCTAGCAAACTAGTACATAGATTAAAGTATACCGCTCAAGTCGTATTCAAGGCCATGGATATAAAGGGCTTTGACCACGCTACGAACCCCATTGACTATGTTAACAGTAAGGCGTTTATGACTATATCATATAATCTGTACACTAACCCACTACTACCAGAGCATGAACGTGAACAGCTTAGAGAACAACTCATTAAAATACTCCTTAAGTATAATTACATGTTTCAATGGATAGGCTATGGCCAAGACTATTTCTGGGGACCATATACTTCTAGAGCACCAGACATAGTGCTAATACCAAGAGAAGGTTATAATGTAACAACACGCGTATTTTATAGAAATATAGTTGATAAAGGAAAATGGTATGTACACTCAACTACAGGGTTTATAGCAATGAATCTAGAAATGCTTGATGCAGAACTAGGTAAGAAAGATAAACCATCAAACTATGATATTACACCAACAGCTTTAGCTCACCTCTCATTACCCCTAGACCCCGATATGGATGGTAAACCATTGATAAAAGTCGACGAAAATAAGATTAGATATAAGAAATACGCTGGTTTATATCAAGTAGCAAAGAAAGCAAAAGGTATAAAACGCTTTAAACCACCCACTAGCTCTTCAGCCTAATGCTAATATTTTTAATCCTAAGCATAATTGTTGGGACTAGAGTGGCTAGACACTGATTATGCAGTTAAGCGGTGAAAATGTTGAACCCACGCATGCTTGTACGTAAAATCCTTGGCCGTAAAGGTGTATTCCTACTACGTAATATGTTATCTGAGATAAGCTATAGATTAGGCTTCGTGAATGCCTTAAAGGAGGGTAGAGAGGACGGTATAACAGCAATGGTGTGTACTTATAATGAAATGGAGTGGGTTGAACCATCACTTTTATCTATTAAGGATCTAGTAAACGAGTACATAGTGGTTGATTCATCATCTGATGACACGCCGCGAATAGTTGAGAGACTAAGAGATGAACACGGTTTGCCTATAAGGATTTACCGTATTCCTCCCGGAGATCTAGTTAAAGCTAGGAATATAGTGTTAAGAGAGTCGAAGTATAAGTGGATACTACACTGGGATGCTGATTTTATAGCGTGGCCTAAACTCATAGAGAATGTTAGAGAACTGGTTGAAAACTCGGATCCCCGAAGATACTACTTATACTATTGGGTAATGCTGAGACTATGCGGGGATTTACACCATTTATGTAATCCACCCAATTTCCCATACAAGCCATACCATGTAGAACACTGGTTGTTCACCTGGTCGGCAAAGTTGAAATATAAATGGGTGGGCGCATATGATAGCTTAATTGCACCACTATATATGTACAAGGCTAGATTCATTAATAGAATTCTAGGAGTACACTTAGCGGGGGTACGATTACCGTCAAGACTATTCGTTAAACATGTATGGAAGTT
>JALWGO010000205.1 GCA_027038805.1 Thermoprotei archaeon | reverse complement strand
ATGTGTAATGAGCTTTAGTAATAGTGTTATAGATGTTGATGAGAAAACACCCTTCTTCTGCGAGAAATGTAGAAATATACTACTTCACCGCTATGGAATAGTTCAGCGAAATATAGTGGATTAGTCAGAATCAGAAATAATGTATTTAGATATCAACAACAAAGGATGCCCTCCATAAACCATCTACTTTACTTATACTCATTTGCGCATATGTTACTGCTTTAACTAATGTTCGTGATTCATGTTTTTCCGAGTTAAATTCCTCTCCCCACGCTTCGCCTTCTAATATGTATTCATTATCAATTTTCTGTATACGATGTACTTTGAATTTACTAAATACTAGACCCTCCGAATCAAAGTAAAATAATAAATCTTCAATCCATTTATATAATAAATTCTCCAAATCAATTCCACTACATTTTATTTCTCTTTTCACCCTTGCATCAACTCTTTTCGTATCAGTCATGATCTCAAAGACAGCTAGAGCAGCATTTTCAAACAACTCCTCTAAGCTCCTACCATAAGCTACCACTAATATATCTGCAGTGTGTTCCCGGTATTCAAATGGAACGTACTTAAGCATTAATCTTACACCAGCTCCTACATGTATACTATGTTATAGGCTTGAATAAGGCTTAATCATTTTATAGATTATGGCGCCGGGGGCGGGATTCGAACCCGCGCGCCCCGCTCGGAGCACCGGCTCTCCAGGCCGGCCCCTTGGTCCGCTCGGGCACCCCGGCATATTTTCATATTGATCTAAGCAGTTTTAACTAATATATCTCTTTCACATTAACATATGTAGTGTAGTTATATAAAGTAAAAGTGTCTGGTTTTCTAGTATTATAGATTTATCTATTTTATTTTAAGGCAAATATGCATGGCTCTATACTAGATTCTTATTGTAATGTTTTGCTTATATGAGTTCTATTTCTATATAAACATCCTCAGGAACTCTTACTCTCATTATCTGTTTCATTACTCGCTCATCAGCTGCTATATCTATTACACGTTTATGTATTCTCATCTCCCATTTTTCCCATTTCTTACGCCCCTCGCCATGAGGGAGTTTTAGTACCGGTACTACTAGACGCTTTGTTGGTAGCGGTATAGGTCCACGCATTTCAACTCCTGTTTTTTCTGCAATGCTCTTTATTTGCTGGACAACGAAGTTTAAACTATCTACATTTGTACTCCAAAGCCTTATTCTCGCCTTAGTCGGCATAATTTTTCACCTAGCTAGGAGGAAAATAGGACGTGATTTAAAAACTATCTTGGTTTATATAAAAATTTGCTTTACCTCTTCTTTTCTTGTATTCTTATTTGAGCTGGCTTTACGTCCATTACAACGCCTATACCAACTGTCTTGCCCATGTCTCTCATTGCAAATCTACCTAGCTGTGGAAACTCGCTAAACTTCTCGATGACCATAGGCTTTATCGGCTTGAACTTGACTATTGCTGCTTCACCCATCTTTATGAATGATGGTTTCTCTTCTACGGTTTTACCTGTTCTTGGATCTAGTTTTGCAACTATTTCTACTATTCTTGCTGCTATACTTGCGGTGTGTGCATGTATTACTGGTGTGTAGCCTACTGCAATAGCTGTTGGATGCCATATCACGTATATTCTAGCGGTGAATTCCTCAGCTACTGTTGGTGGATTAGTTGTATGTCCTGCAACGTCTCCTCTCTTTATGTCTTTCTTTGATACACCTCGTACATTGAATCCTATGTTGTCTCCAGGTTCAGCTTTTTCTATTCTTACGTGATGTGTCTCAATACTTCTTACTTCTCCGACAACACCGGGCGGCATGAATACTATCTTGTCTCCAACCTTTAGGACTCCTGTTTCTACTCTTCCTACTGGTACTGTACCCACTCCTGCTATTGAATATACGTCTTGTATTGGTATTCTTAGTGGTTTGTCGATGGGCTTCTTTGGCGGCTCTAGTTGGTCTAGTGCCTCTATTAGTGTTGGACCATTATACCATGGCATGTTGGGACTTCTTTCTAATAGGTTGTCTCCAGTCCATGCTGATACCGGTATAAATGGTACTTTTGTTGGATCATAGCCTATGCTCTTTAGGAATTTGCCTAGAATTGATACTATTTGCTTATAACGTTTCTCACTCCAGGGTGGCTGTGTTGCATCCATCTTATTTACTGCGACTATTAATTGGTTTATACCCATTGTTCTAGCTAGGATTGCGTGTTCTCTTGTTTGACCTTCGGGACTCATTCCAGCTTCGAATTCACCTTCTCTTGCAGATACTACTAGTATTGCTGCATCGGCTTGACTAGCACCAGTTATCATGTTCTTTACGAAGTCTCTATGACCAGGTGCATCAATTATTGTAAAGAAGTACTTCTTTGTCTCGAACTTCATGAAGCTTAGAGCTATTGTTACTCCTCTTTCACGCTCCTCTTTTAACTTGTCTAATAACCATGCATACTTAAATGACTCCTTACCGCGTTTCTTAGCTTCTTCTTCTAACATTCTTATGGTTTTATCATCAATGAAGCCCGTTCTGTATAGTAGGTGTCCTACTAGGGTACTCTTTCCATGGTCTACATGCCCTATTATTACGAGGTTTAGATGTGGTTTCTGCGCGCTCATTTCACTCTACCTATTTAATTACTCCTGGAAACATGTGAATAGAGCGAAGTTTAAAAGGTTTTGTTAGTTAAACTACCTTGAACTTAAAGCTATTCTTTCTATCTCTTCTTTCTTTCTGATAGCATAGCTCTTTGGATCATTGTTTGCTGCTGCTATTATTTCATCTGCCAGGCACTCCTCTATTGGTTTAGGATTATTAAAAGCGGCTATTCTAGCTCCCTCGGTTATGTATCTAAGTGCTAAATCAACCCTTCTCTGTGGTGCAACATCAACTGCTACATGATATACTATACCCCCATACATTATGCGTGTTGTTTCTTCACGTGGCGCAGCATTTTCTATAGCCCTTACTAGTACTTGTATTGGATTCTTCTTTGTCTTTAAAAATATTATATCAAAGGCCTTTGAAACTATATTGTAT
>JALWGO010000204.1 GCA_027038805.1 Thermoprotei archaeon | reverse complement strand
ATCCTGGATCGCATTCATCGAGGAATACTCCACTAATTATCGACGTATTATTTACTCTGGCATTATTATGATACCAGTATATGAGTCCCTCGATATATTTTACCCAATTATTTGTGCATTCATTTAAGTTATCTAAATTACAACTATTATTTTCAACAACCATTTCTTTAAATGATGACCCGAGGCCTACAGGATTTTCTCCATCATGTATGTACCCGTATGTTTCAACACCACGGTTATGAAGTAATGCGACTGTCTTGTTCCAATGATTAGGTATAGTAGCGGTAGCTGAGAACACTAATATGTCAAAGTCCAGGTCTAGTAAATTAGATGTATTTAACCATCCATAATAGAATACTACACGTTTGAAACCACTAGCACTACTATCTATTATAGGTGCATCGTTTACATAAGAGGCCTCCGCAGCAAGTACAATAGAGTTTAAAATAAGAGTAATTAGAAATACATACAAGATAAGTGAGGCACTTTTACTCAATGCAAGGCCACCATATACTCCTTTACTCCTCAAAATTCTCGGTTTCTTAGAAGAACTCTATAAACACAAGTAGAAATAAGTTATCCGCTATTAGGCTAACCTAGAATTATATCTTAGTAGAAAAGAAATAAGTACTCTCCTTACTCATATCTTAATGCAACTGCTGGTGGTATTTTTGCAGCCTTATATGCTGGGAATAGTCCTCCCAGGATACCCACCATTGCTACTATTCCAACAGTATTTATTATGAGTTCTGAGGTTATAGCGGGTGGGGCGCTTATTACTATAGTTGACGTGCCCGCGTGTATTACGAAGCCTTTAGATGCTAGAACATAAGCTCCTAGGGCACCTAGGCTTATGCCTATAGCTCCACCTATGAGGCTCATGACTAGGCTTTCCGTGAGTATCATGAATAATACCTGGTTGTTTGTAAAGCCTACTGCTTTCATAACACCTATTTCCCTTATCCTCTCGATAACCGATGTTATCATGGTTGCGGCTACGCCTGCAACAGCTACTGCGAAAGCTGCTAGGCTTGTAGAAAAGGTTATGAAGTCCATGGCCCCGGTGATAGAGTTTATTACTTTGGCTATTCCCTGGAAGGATATAACGTTCACGTTTCTATGGTACATGTTTCTAATCTTTTCCTCAATGCTTAGCACGAGTCTGCTATTGTTTGCTAACACGAGTATGCCTGACCAATCCTTCATTCCGAGGAGCTTCTTCCCGGCATCTGTACTTAGAAAAACTGTTTGGTCTGGGCTTAGGAAGAAGGCTCCACCGAACTTATCAAGTATAGCGGATACTAGTACGTTCACGTGCTTGATGTGTACCTTGCCTCCAGGCTCTAACTGGTATATGGTGAGGGTTATCGTATCGCCTACATAGTATACTTGTCTCCCATTATCATCAAAGGCTATATCGTGTCCTATAACAGCTTTCACTACCTCGCTTTGTGAAGGTATAGTTCCCTCCAGTACCTTTATACCTGATATAGCCTCAAAGATGACATCGATAGATACTGCGTAGACTATTACGTCTTTTTTATCGTTTCCTACTTTAACTTCTGCTTGCGTCATATAGTAAGGTTCAACACGCTTTACACCCGGGATCTGCTTTAACGTATCAATATCTTTATCGGTTAGCTTGTAGTTTTCCGTTGACTGGATTATGATCAAGTTTTGTCCTAGAGCTTCTAGTTGGCTTGTAACATAGTTGGAGTATCCTCTTACTACACTAGACATCGTTATGAGCGCTAGGGGGCCTATAGCTATACCTATAATAGTTAGTACTGCTCTCAGCTTCCTCTCCGATAACGTTTTCGTAGCCATCCTTAAGGCGTCTAATACGAATGATATGTTCAAGGAACAGTCTCCTCGATCCCATGAGTGTGTTTCTTAAAATACCTGTATATCATGAAGGCTACTATAGCTAGAAATGCTGTTACCACACCTATAACAGCTATATGTGTTGGAGTCATGATTCCAGTAGTAGCTGTTGTTGTAGTAGTTACATTTAATTCTATTGTAGTGACTGATAGGTTCTCAGCAGTTATATGTTGTACATTGTATTCATCACGATAGAGTGCTTCAACTCTAACACTATTAATGTTCTTCTCCGGATGTAACTCAACTCGGAAAGCAGATTCTGAGGCGGGATCTACGTCGCCTATGAAGCTGCTGGCAACGCGGTTTCCTGCTATTACTCTAACTTCTACGCTTCTAGCACTTGATAACCCGTAGTTTATTAGTGTTCCACTAACAACTAGTACTCCTCCCCTTTGCTCAGCTTTTACGTCTTTAGCAAACCTTACATCTATGAACGGCTCTAATAATACGGTTGTCGAGGTATTCAACATGTATTGATGCCCTGTTACGTCACGGTATAGGATAGCCAGCATTATTGGAAGCGATGAGTATTGTACTGCTGTTCCACCAGCACCATAGCTTAAACTTATTGGATTATATCGTAGTTCGAAGGAGACATTTACGGGTTTGCCGGGTAGTAATTTACCAATATACTTGGCAGCATCAGCTGGTAGTGCTAGAGGTGACTTGGGGATAAAGTATACATATACATTATATACTGGTGCACTACCCCTATTAACTAACTCTATTGTTAGATTACTAGTACCATTTATTACTCGTATATAGCTAGGAGTCTTTACTTCAATTATCTTGGCTGAACCCAGTATCCTTATCGGTAATGTAAAGTTCACTCTCCTAACATTACCCCAGTGGTCAACAAAGTTTAACGTTATATTAGCATAATATACTCCAGTCCTCTTCACAAGAATGTTTAATGGTATTGTAAACGACAATATATTGCCCTCACCAAAGCTCTGGGAGACAGCTTGTCCGCCAGTTTGCTGTAAACCCGTGAGAGCTGATAGTATTTCTTGAACACTAGGCTGGCCAGCAGCCGTGGCTCCTCCTTGCCCTAATAGAGGAGTTACTCCAATCTCCATAGTACTTGGAGCCAATTTTACACTTGTGGCATTGTTTATTGAACAATAGATACCTGGTGGTAACTGCACTTCTAGTATAGGGCCATTTA
>JALWGO010000203.1 GCA_027038805.1 Thermoprotei archaeon | reverse complement strand
CCTCGGTATCGGGTGAGACGTGTACTACTGGTCTAGACATTATGTCTCCAGCACGTGTCCGATTAGGGTCTCTTCCCTCAGCTAATACCCTTCTAATCAAGTCCTCTTCGGTTACAATACCTACTACCCTCTCGTTCTCCACCACTATTACGCTTCCAATGTTCTTCTCAGCCATCACCTTAGCTATCTGATATACTGTTGCATCCGGGTTGACTGTTACGGGATCCGTCACCATTATGTCTCTTGCAAGGAGGGGTCTATCCTCACTCATATACCACACCACTTGGAACTATGGGTTTAACTTGATTATCCGGCTCCTCCCGGGTATGCGTTCACGTATATCTTCTACTGTTACTGCTTCTATAAAGGGCTTCTCCTCTCCTCTAGCCTTTTTCACCCAGTATTCTCGTAGCTTCTTCGCTATTTTTGACGGATCAATGTCTCCAGGGACTAGTATTGCATAGTATCTTGTCTTCTCGGCTATTCTTTCCGGTTTTCCTACTATTACTTTTGGCGTATTCTCTACTATCTCTATGCCTACGCCTAAGATTAACTGTACTCTAACATAATTTCTCTTACCATACACCATGAATGAACCCTTTGGAAGATACTCCCCGCTTGGAGGAGACTTTGATACCTGGGCCCCTTTTACCCAGTATACATCTACATAACCTGCACCGCTCTTCCACGCCTTACTATAGCATGCCGCTATTACCGCTGCCTCCAAGATGTCTTCGTCGCCGGGTTCTTTGCCGGAGGTCTTGATAACTACTACTGGTGCTCCATGGATGTCGGCGTGCATGAATATATCGTTTTCTTCAAGGTATTTTCTAACTATAGACTCGTTCTGGTCTATGTTTTTTCCACCTATTACTAGGAACCCGTTTCTCGTTATGGTCCAATGATATCTTTCATACCATTCCTTCTTTTTTATCTTGGCTTTACTCTTTGCTTCCTCTCTAATCATTTTCTCAGCGATCTCGGTCATTTTTTCTTCTAGTTCGCTTAACACTTTCTTAGCTTTCTCTACTTTCCGCTCGTATTCTTTCGCGATCTTATAGTTCTCGTTTAATACATCGTAGGGCCTCGACTTTATCCTGAATACTACTTCTATTCCATCTAGATCTATCGTTACTAGCCCCCTATGTTTATCAAATCCCTTCACACCCTTGCATTCTGTTATTTTATTCCACCCATACCTATCATATACCTCGTTTACGCAATTGACTATTTGCTCAAGTAATGGGTATTTCTCGGAGATTCTCTCTGCTATGAATCTCTTTTTCTTTGCTTCTTCTTCGTATTCTCTTATCGTTTCCTTCTGTTTCTCTATACTAGCCTTTACTCTCGCTAATGCTGTTTCTAGTTCCTTTTTCCTTGTTGAGGAATATTCTTCTTTTTCCATTCTAACAAAGTAGTCGTCAAGTGCTTCATTAAATGAATCGTATTTCTTTAACTCGGCATTACTGTAAGCTAAAGGCTTGTATGGTAGAACTGTTTCTAGTCTCCCATCAACTATTACGTGGTATGCTTCTATCCTACCGCTAACTATATCTTCTATTATTTTCCTTATCTCCTCTAATATATTCTCCATAGTATCACGTGATATCTCCTTAGACTTCATATTCTTCTCCAGTCCTAGTCTCGCCAATACTTCTTCAGCGAGTTCTCCAGGAACCCCAAGGCCTCTTACAAGGCCCCTTACAACGTCTTTTCCGCGTCTAACTAGTTCTAGGGCTTCATCTACTGTTAGAGACCTTACATCGGGGGGTGGGGGTGGGGGCTTGTATTCTACTCCTCTACGTATAATGCGATCTCTCATTTCACGGTATTCTGTAGAATATATTATCTCATTGTTCTTGTTGAGGAGGAGTAGGAGTCCTCTTGGAACGAGTTCTACTATTAACTTGTATGTATCTCCACTGGCTCCTATGGTTATTTCTACTATACGGTCTGTACCGACTTGTTTAACGTCTATGATCCTACCGTTCCTGATATGTTTCCTTAGGCCCGATACTAGGGGTGTGGGTTGTTTTTGCTCACTAACTCTATGTTCATAGCGTGTTAGATGTATTCTCCGCCCGGGTTCTAGTAGTAGGGTTTCCTTCCCGGGTTTCCCCCAGATCTTTAATAGGAATAGATTGTTGGCTGAATAGATGTTTACTATTCTCGCACCCAGTAGTTCGTCTCTAGTTTCTGTAAGCCATGCGAGTAGGTCTATTGTTGTCATAGATTTCTTAGGCATATCTTTTAATCACTCTCCACATACTCTAAACTACGTGGAGGGATAAGTTAACTTGCGCTTCGAGAAACTTATGCCAGAAACCGTTGAGGGTAAGATACTCGCCTTGAGGTTTATATGGGGTTTGATTGTAGGGGTTCTCTACTGGGCTCTCGACGGTAGAGTAGTCTACTTTAGCGGTAACGTTGAGAATAGTATTATTGGATGGGTAGTTGCTATAGTATTATATTTTGCAACCATACCGCTCGTACAATACATGTATCCTGATGTAAAGCTTAAGTGGAAGCTCGGTAAGGGTGTAACAGTCTATTTCACTGCATGGCTCCTCACATGGTTTGCACTTTACGATATAACTACTCCACCCTAAGTCTCCTTAAGAGATCGTCTTCGTCTAAGACTATTTCTCCCCTAAGATACTCTACTAGACCTGGCGTGAGAAGAGGTTTCCCGTCAACTAAGGGATATGTGAAGGGTAAGATTATCGTGTTCTTTAACCCGGGGTAAGGGGACGGTACTTCTACTTCAACATTACTTGTTAAAGGTATATCCTCTAGTCTTACACCACTAGCTACTTTCAAAGCTACATAGGCTGCTCCATCAATGCTCAGTTGTCCGGGGCCAAGACTACGCGGTAATGCTTTGCCTAGTAGTTTGCTTGTGAGGAGATCCCATGTTCTCCCCTTGGGTGGATGATCTCCCATTATCCCTCCTATTATGACTAATACTTTTTCCCCGTTGAAGTCTTTGGGTTCGAGTTTTTCTCTTGCCTTCGGCTCAAGTACTATTGCCTTATCGTATTCTATTTTGTCTATTAACACGCTTATGCTCTTCTCATAAACTCTACCGAGACTGCTGAGTTTTAATCGATCCTTGTATTCCTTAACATTTGTTATAACTAGGTTCTCTCTACCCACCATTGATGAGACGTGCTTGTATTCGAGGTATAACCATTTCGTGAGAACAGGTTCCAAATGCTCTATTACTATTATCGGCCTACCTCTTCCCATTACCTCCGCCCCACAAGTCTCTCCTATAGGCTTCTAGTTGACGGACATTAAAGCCCATGTATTCTGCCGCTGTTTCAACAATAGTTGACTGAGCTGTAGCTATTTCTAATAGGTCTCTCATTTTTGAACGGTAATCAATGTCTCTTAGGAAGTGGTGGTCAACGACTAGTCTTCTCATCTTTACCTCTTGTACTAGTTTCTTCATGTTCTCTAAGCCTTTTTCAACAACTTCTACTGGAACCTTGTAGCCAGCAAAATATGTTGGAGGACCACAGAGTACTATTTCACTTGGCTTCCATTGTAGCAGGATTTCCAGCGCTCTATTAGATATTGGTCCCTGGACATCACTTGTATGAACGAATCTCTCACCATCACCTACTATTAGAGTCATTAACACGTATCCTAGAGGAGTCCCATCGTCTCCGTGGGGGACTGGTTCCGAGAACGTTATCACGGTATCACCGTACTTGAACGTCCTCCCGTCAGCATATTCTATTTGTCTAGCTTTTTCGATCACGTTGTTTTTCTTGAAGAATACGTAGGCTCTAATCCTCTGGCTTCGATTTATATTCAGTTCTGGATGCTTCACTAGCAGTATCTTGCCCCGATAATAGTCTATGTCCTCGCTATGGTAGAGGTAGTGGTCGTAGTGGTAATGGGATATCACAACTATATCCGAGTCTTCTAGTTCCCTTCTTATCAGATCGAGCCTATAGGATAATTCCTCTAATTCCAATGGATGTGGAGGTAAACCATAGCGTCGTGGAGCAAGGCTTGCTCCGGGATCAATGAATATCTTCACATCACTAGTCTCAACTACTGTAGCCATCGATCTTACTCCCATACTGTCGAATGCTATGAGTTTTATCTTCAACTCCCATATATCCCCGTTAAAGATACTGTTACTGCTAATCTTATTTTGGAGCTAATAGCTTATACCTCTTAATCACAACCAATAAACCGTGGAGGAGGGGTTAGCATAGTGAATGTTAGGGTCTACCAGGGGCTTAGTCTAGGAGAATACAGGGAGGTCTTGGAGAAGGCTGTTAGAGAACATAAGCTAGTACTCGTGTTGACGACGTGTAGTGTTGACTATGAGGGTCGTGGGGCAAGTACTCTTGGTGAGGGTGAACGTGTTATTATAATTAAGCGGGACTGGGCTTTCCTAATACATAGACCCAACGGTTATTCTCCGGTCAACTGGCAGCCCCAGTCATCGGTTATAGACTTTGAGGTTGAGGGAGGATTATTGGTTATAAAAGCTGTACGTAGTCGTCCGAGAGAGATAGTGACTGTTAGGGCTAGTGACGTCTCATTGGTAGTCGTAGCCGATATGAGTGATAAAGCTGAGTTCGTAGAATATGTGAGTGAGCATGAGATAAGGGATCTCATAGCACGTAATCCGAGTATCATTGGAGAGGAATTGAAGATAACTAGTATTGAGAAGCCAGTTGAACCGGGCTTCGTAGACCTATACGGTATAGACTCGAATAACCGGATAGTAGTAATCGAGTTGAAGAGAGTAACGGCTACGAAGGAAGCTGTAAACCAGTTGCACCGTTATGTTGTAGCAGTAAAGAAGAGTCTTGGGAGGAGAGATGTTAGGGGAATACTGGTGGCACCAAGTATTACTAAGAGTGCGTTAGAGTACTTGGAGAGACTTGGATTGGAGTACAAGCAGTTAAACCTCAAGCAGCTTAGACGCATCCTCGAAGAAGAGAAGAAGACTAAGAGTGAGAAAAAGAGTGGAGCAAACCTTCTCGAATTCTTTAGGAAACGGTGATGGAATGTCAGAGTCTAACCCCTATGATGTAACAGCTGATAGCTACGATCAATTATATTATGAGGAACAACTCGCTAAATACCGTGTAGCCTTGTCTAAGATAAGATTAGAGGAAAATGATAGAATACTAGATGCTGGTTGCGGAACATGCCTATTATACGAATACCTTATCAATGAGAGAAGTTCTTTCAACTACTATGTAGGCTTAGACCTCAGTAAAGGTATGATAGAGAAATGCCTAGAGAAGAAAACCCATATTGATGCACGAGTAGACCTAGTCTTAGGCGATATAAGAAGGCCCCCTCTAAGAGAACACGTTTTCACCAAGATATTCGTCTTCACAGTACTAGACATTGTAGGGGTAGAGAGAGGTCTAGAAAGCCTCCTCAACCTTTTAGGGAGGGGTATCATAGTCTACACATTACTAAAACATAAGGGATGCAAGCCGGGTATAGAGGAGGGGGTTGAGGTAAAGGATTGCGTATATATGTTTACCGCTTAGTTTTGGTGCCCCAATGCTTATATACTAGCTCGTACCCCTAACAACAATGATAAGCTAATATAATAATATAGCAATGGTTATAGGGGAGAGGGTGTATACATGACTGCTAGTCAAACAAGACTTGAAAGCCCGTTAAAATACTTGAGAAGTGCTGTAAACCGCGTCGTACTAGTAAAGTTGAAGGATGGAACAGAATACATTGGTAAGTTAAAGTTAAGCGATAACACCATGAACCTTATTCTCGAAGAATGTGTTGAGGTAAAAGAGGGAACCGAAGAACCTATAGCAAACTATGGTACAGCGCTCATAAGGGGTAGTAATATCTTATTCGTAAGCCTAGACTACCATCAAGCCAAGCTCAAAGACATATATAGCTGAAAACAAGTATATTAGGGCACCATAAGTATTGGTTAGTCTCCCCATGGTCTTCGCTATACTTATTCTAAGCTACATGTGGGATAATTAATACATATTTGTGAATTTATTTTCAAAATATTCCCCAGAGTAATCACCTAATTATATCTACTGTACGAAAGAGTTATAGCTTTTCAAAAACAAGGGGCTATGCGGGAGATATAGAAATGAAGAGAAACATAGTAGTAGAAGAAGTAAACTGGCAGCCAGTAGAATCATTAAACGTAGAACTAGTAGAAAGAAAGGGGCTAGGACACCCAGACTATATCGCTGACTCTGTTGCTGAAGCAGCTAGTAGGGCGTTGAGCAAATATTATCTTGAAAAATATGGTGCAATCCTTCACCATAATCTAGACAAGGTGCTCCTTGTCGGGGGGCAATCAAATCCACGGTTTGGTGGAGGAGAGGTATTACAGCCAATATACATTATTGTTGCTGGGAGAGCTACAACCGAAGTTAAAGTAGAAGATGGAGTTGAAACAATACCCGTTGGGACCCTAACGATAAGTGCTGCTAAGGATTGGATTAAACGTAATATGAGGTATCTTAACCCGGAGGAACACGTTGTGATAGACTATAAGATAGGTAAGGGGAGTACTGATCTAGTTAAGGTATACGAGCTCGGTAAGGAGATGCCTTTAGCAAATGATACTAGTTTTGGAGTAGGATACGCGCCACTAACAACCCTGGAGAAAATAGTATATGAGACTGAACGCTATCTAAACTCACCTAATGTTAAGAAAGAGTTACCAGAGGTAGGAGAGGATATCAAGGTTATGGGTCTTAGGCGTGATAAGACTATTGAAATAACAGTTGCCGCCGCTATGATATCTAAGCTTGTACCAGATGTAGACCACTACATAGCTGTTAAGGAAGAACTAGCAAACCGTGTATTAAGCCTAGCATCCAATATCGCGCCCGACTATGATATAAAAGTATACGTTAACAACGCTGATAGACCGGAGAAAGGGCTTGTATACCTGACTGTTACTGGTACGTCAGCAGAACACGGTGATGACGGCGCGACTGGTAGGGGTAATAGAGCGAATGGTCTCATAACACCCATGCGTCCCATGAGCCTTGAGGCAACAGCTGGTAAGAACCCGGTTAGCCATGTAGGTAAGCTTTACAATGTCCTAGCAAGTATTATAGCAAACAGGATATATTCTGAAATAGGAGATGTAAAAGAAGTCTATGTTAGTATTCTCAGCCAAATAGGTCGCCCAATAGACGATCCACTCGTTGCTAACGTAAAACTACTACCAGCTAATGGGAAGATAACTAATACTATGAAGAATGATGCAGAAAGCATCGTTGACGAGGAATTGAATAATATTAAGAAGCTTACAGAACTAATACTAGAGGAACGTGTATCACTGTACTAGCAGTGTTTACCCAAGCAACTATATTATTTTTCAATTCCTCTTAGGAGCTCTCTTCTACGCCTAGCCTTGTATTCCCTTAGAAGCTCTAGAATTTTTGCACGTTCACGAGCACTCGCTTCTTCTTCGAGTTTCCTCTTAGCCCTCATAGCGTCTTCTATTATTCTCCTTGAAACTAATAATGACCCATATAGTTCGCCTATAAAGTACTCGTCTCTCCTCATCACGGGAATAAACTTTTTCTTCAATGCATCTATGAGTCCCGCTCCATCTGTTTCATCTAATATTACAGCTAGTATTTTAGACTTAACTGCTTCCTCAAGGGCCTCCCTCTCAAAGTAGCCTGGGTTCTCAACATACAGTATATCATTTTCACGCAACCTGCCGAAATCTCTTTCAAGCTTAGCTAGAGCATCAGATGTAAGCATATGTATCTTTTTAGCTGGTACAGCCTCCCCACGCATGAGCATTAAGAATAACTTATTTGATGAAGCAATCATGTTTCTAAGAGCTGTTATCTCTGATTCAAGACTACGAGAATACTCTGTTAGCCTTCTTACCTCTTGTTTAAGCATCTCTATAGTTCTCGCTGTAGCCTCATCTGGTTCAATAACCTTGCTCTTATAGTCTAACTCGAATTCTAGGTGGCTTACCTTCTCCTCCAGTTCTCTAACCCTTTCTCTAAGATACTGGCGCTCTCTCTTCAACCTCTTTACTTCTTCTCGAAGCCTCTCTTCAACCTCGCTTTCCTCCTGGATAACCTCTGTCTTCTCCTCACGTTCTCCTTCTTCTCCTTCCTCTTCTTCCTCGTAGAGTTTTGCTATCTCCTCTTCAACTGCTTCAGTGGTACTCTTACCCTTTATTACCGCTACCTTGATCTTGTCAACTTGTATTTCTAGGCCGAGTTTTGATACATAGCTTTCAACTTGTCTTAGCTTAGACTCTATGCTTCGAAAAGCTCTAACCGCCGCCGCCAATGCGTCTCGCTGATGGTTGTCTTCAATTGTTATCCAGTGATACTTTGAAATATATTCTTGTACGATTTGTCTCTTCTCATCGCTACTAAGGCTTTGTGATGGCACGTAGAGTTCAGCGTTGAACATTGCTGCTAGTCGTTTAACTGTTTCTGGTACTGGGTTTACGTCTGTTGCAACTATAATTGGAGTACCATGCGCTAGGACGTGGCTTACTATATCGCTTCTATCCAAGCCCCTACCGCTTATTATTTCGAGTGGAGCCCCGTCTATGTCTAGTATTGCTAGGCCAGTTGATATTCCGGGGTCGACACCTACTATAAGGTATCTTTGAAGCTGTCTCTCATGTTCTTGTTGGAGGAAGCTTATCTTAGGCTTATATATTGGACGTATCTCTATTCTAACATCACTCGTCTTTAGAGGCTTAACTATACCGTATAGCTTCTCTCTAGGAGCATATACTATGAATACACTACTATCGAGTCCCCCACCCGACTTCCTAAAAGTGAGGTCATAGTCTAATCCATAGCGGTCTAGTGATTCCTTTATCTTACGCGTTAAGTTTAACACTATACCCCTAAGCCTACGCTTGTATCTATTCTGACTCATCCCACCAGGCCCTATGCTAGCCGTCCTCGAGATTATAATCTTGGTTTTCTCCTCGTAGAGTTTAACCTCTGTACCATAACCCTTCGACGCTATTAGTGCTGCGAGATAAGCTGTTCTAAGGGGGGAAGGCTTACCATAAGCTACTTCTAGCCCAGCTCTAATTGCCGCCTCCTTTATCTTTAAGAAGCCCTCAGGCCATCTCGTTACCTGTATTACTCTTACCTCAGGTGGGATTAGGTTGAAGAATTTTGCTAGTTTTCTTTCATCTTCTCCTAGCTCGAAGACATTGTCCACGGCTAGTATGTTGGGCCTATACTCCCATAGGAGTCTTATCAGTCTATGGAGGCTTACTTCTGGGTTCTCCGCTACTATCTCATTGTCTCTTAGGACTACTACTGAGAAATGAGGCGCTCTACCCTTACCTCCATGGTAGAGTAGGTCTACGCCCATAACAATTAAAGACGGTTGCTTGTCGTTAGATTTCATTAATTTCTCCCCGAACGTAGGAGAGGGCTCTCTCTACCTCTATGTTCTTTAATCTGTATTTACGGTTAAAGAATCTTATAATATATTCTACATCTCTTCTCAACAAGTATTCTGATTGAGGGTCTTCTCGGTAAACGTACTGTGGCCAATCAATAATATATGGTTCCTCAACCTCCTTTTCCTCGTCTACGACTACTAATACGTTGTATTCGCTTAGGTCTCCGTGGACTATTCCTACTTCTAGGTATGCTTTCCTAAGAGTATC
>JALWGO010000202.1 GCA_027038805.1 Thermoprotei archaeon | reverse complement strand
TCGGTTAGGAGGATTTATGAGAAGGGGTTGATCTATAAGGCTAAGTATAGTGGATGGTATTGTGTTGACTGTGAGAAATTCTATAGTGAGGGAGAATACGAGGTTGTTGATGGTAAGCCTACTTGCCCTATACATAAGAAGCCTTTAGAGTGGTTGGAGGAGGAAACCTATTATTTCAAGTTGAGCGAGTTTGAGGGTTTTCTTAGGAGGCTACTGGCTGAGGGAGGTATTGTTTACCCGGATCAGTATGCTAGGGAGGTGTTGGGTAAGATTGAGAAGGAGGGTTTAAGGGATGTTAGTATTGCTAGGCCTAAGGATAGGGTTTGGTGGGGTATACCCCTGCCATGGGACAATAATTACACGGTCTACGTGTGGTTTGACGCGTTGTTAAATTATGTTACTGGTGCTGGCTACCTACACGATGAGGAGAGGTTTAAGAAGTATTGGGGTGGCGTACACCATGTTATTGGTAAGGATATATTATGGTTTCATACTGCTATATGGTTCTCTGTTCTAGAAGCACTAGAGATACCGCCTCCCAAGAAGCTGATAGTACATGCTTTTGTTATTAATAAGGGTTTGAAGATGGGTAAGAGTGCTGGAAATATTGTGAGAATAGAAGACCTAGTAGAAAGATACAATGGGAGCGATGGAGCGAGATACATTATAGCGAGAATATTCAATTTGAGCAGGGACGTAGAGGTTTCAACAGAGCTCCTAGACTCCTTCTATAACAGCGAGCTAGTAGATACTTATGGGAACCTTGTTAGACGTGTAGGAGTATTGGCTAAGAAGAAGCTAGGGGGACTAGTAGAGAATAAGGGCTTAGTGGGAGAACTTGAGGAAAAGATTAGGGAAGCGGTAGAGAAGTATCGAGAAGCAATGGAGAGATACGAGACGCCTAACGCTATAGTAGCCGTAATGGACTTGTTGAGAGAAGCAAACGCCTATATAAATAAGGCGAAGCCATGGGAGAAGAAAGAGCCACACGAAGACCTATACACACTCCTAGAAACAATAAAGTACGCAACAATAATGCTATCACCAATAATACCCCGGTCAGCAGAGAAGACGAGCCAAGCCCTAGGATTCAAGATAACAAACCCCTACGAGGAGGAGATAGGAGAACAAAAACAATACGAGGTAAGAGAAGCACCAATACTCTTCAAGAAAATAAAATAAGCCCCTCAACCAAGCCCTTACGCAATTGTTCTTTCTCCTCTAAGGTATCCAGCGAGTTAATATACCGTTTTTAAACACAGATAATAATTAGGGGGACTAGGGAGAATTGACCATGAATAGTAGTTTAAGTAATGTTGAGAAAGAGCGTATTCTTAGGGCTTTAGAGGAGGATAGAGAGTTCCGTTATGCCTTAATGGGCTTGCTCGGGTTTAAGGAGATTCTTGAGAGATTCACTAAGCTAGAGGAGAGACAACAGAGACTCGAAGAGAGGCAGCAGAGACTCGAGGAAAGATTCACTCGGCTTGAGGAAAGATTCGCTAGAATAGAAGAGAAATACCAGGAGCTAGAAGAAAGATTTACTAAGCTAGAAGAAAGACAGCAGAGGCTTGAGGAGAAGTTTGCTAAACTAGAGGAACGGTTTGCTAGGCTTGAGGAGAGATATCAGGAGTTGGAGAAAAGGTTTGCGGGAATAGAGGAGAGACAGCAGAGGTTGGAGGAGCGTCAGCAGAAGCTTGAGGAGAGGCTTGTAGAAGTGTTATCCGAGCTAGCTAGTCTTCGCAAGACTGTTAATGCGGTGGCTCATAGGTTTGGATTGATAACTGAGGGCTCGTTTAGAGAGGCGTTGAAGGGTATTCTCTCAAAGTATTTTGGTGCAACTGCCTCAAGGCTAATAGTGAATGATGAGGAGGGAATAGTCTACGGTTACCCATCGATAGTTGAAGTAGATGTTGTGATAAAGGATAAGGAGCACATATTGGTTGAGACTAAGAGTAGAGCTGATCCAGGAGACGTTTTAGAGCTCGTGAGGAAGGGCTTGTTATATGAGAAGGTGAAGGGTGTTAAGCCCCGGCTAGTAATGGTTGCAGCGTGGGCTCCAGCTAAGACTAGAGAGGTAGCGGGTAAGCATAACGTAGAGATATACACCTATGTTGAGGAGTAGGCTGGAGTAAATATTCTTTTGTATTCTATACTATGCCTTGTAATAGAGGGTTTCTGGGAGCCAGGGCTTTCTGCGTGTTGCGTTAAGTCCTTATACTCCTATTGCATCACTGATTCTTCTGGGCGGTTTAGCAAGGTTGTCTACCCTATCCAGTAGGAGGAGTGTTTTTAGGAGGCTCTTAGGGTATCTAGTGAGGAAGTGGCACTGGCTTCTAGCTTCAACTGTATTTGTAGTCTTCTATGCTAATATGGTGAGCCTGGGCCCGGTTCTTATTAGGAGTGCTATAGACTATGGTGTTGGTAAAGGAGACTTTACGGCAACAGTATACTATGCGTTATTGTTGCTCGGCGTGGTTGCTGCTGGTGGTGCTGCATGGTTTCTTGTAAGATACTTTACCGCTAGGTTATCCCAGGAGGTTGCTCACGAGATACGTGTTGAGGCTTTTCGTGCTATTCAGGCTCAGTCTCTACGCTTCTTTGAGAATATTCCTTCGGGTCAACTTATCTCTAGGATTACGAGTGATACTGATAGGCTTGGAAGGGTTCTATCCTGGCAGGCTAGGAATATTGTTAACGTGGCTTTTACTCTAGCTATCTCACTATACTATATGTTTACTATGAGTCCGAGTCTATCCTATATCGTTATAATAGCCTTAGTTGTTATGGGTTTAGCTAACGCTAAATACGTCTTAACAATCCGCCCCCTCTACGATAAGATTAGGCACCAGCTAGGAGTACTAGCATCAATTGTAACCAATAACTTGAACGGATTCAAGACCGTTAAAGCCCTAGCAATAGAAGAATACGAGATAGAGAAGTTCTCCAAGGAGAACCAAGAGTTCGCTAAACTAAACTTTAGGGCGGCTAAGGTTAGAGCAGTCTACGGTAATGCTAGTCAACTAGTCTTCGGGTTAACTCTAGCCAGCATACTATACTATGGAGGCA
>JALWGO010000201.1 GCA_027038805.1 Thermoprotei archaeon | reverse complement strand
ATAGCATAGTCTACTAGAGATGATGGAACGCATCTCAGCTGAACTATGATGACCCTCACGGCAACTGATAATTCTTAATTACTTAGCTGTCATAATGTTCTAACTGTAAACTTAGATTTTGGTGGCACGTATGTATAGTTTAAAAGATATATTAGGCATGGCGAAGGAGTTAAGTAGTGAAATAATTGAATGGCGCAGACGTATTCACATGTACCCAGAACTGGGCTACCAAGAATACAATACATCAAAATTTATTGCAGAACACCTTAGAGAATGGGGTTACGATGTAAGAACGGGTATTGCTGAAACTGGTGTTGTAGGAATACTATATGGTTCTAGTGGCAAGAGTCAAAGTAAGACTATTGCTCTTAGAGCCGATATGGATGCATTACCCATAGAAGAATTAAACGAGAAACCATACAAGTCTCGTATAAGAGGCGTTATGCACGCATGTGGACACGATGCACATGTAGCAATGCTTCTAGGAGCCGCAAAGATACTTGCTTCAATTAGAGAAGAGCTAAGAGGTAATGTTAAACTAATATTTCAGCCAGCTGAAGAAGGCGGTAATGGAGCTTTAAAGATGATAGAAGAAGGAGTATTAGAGAACCCCAAAGTAGATCTCATATACGGTATACACGTATGGAGCTCACTTCCCTCGGGAATAGTTGCATTAAAAGAAGGGCCGCTTCTAGCAGCCGTTGGCGAGTTCAAGATAACAATTAAGGGACGCGGAGGACATGGCGCTTATCCTCACTCAACTATTGACCCGATAGTAATTTCAGCAAATATTATCCAGTCAATTCAAACAATAGTTAGCAGGAATATCGATCCAATAGAACCAGCTGTAGTAAGTATAGGATACATACATGCTGGAAAAGCATTCAACATTATCCCTGAACAAGCCGAGTTAGGAGGAACCTATAGATACCTCAACGAGAAAATAGGTGTCACTATAAGGGATAGACTTAAGGAAATAGTCTCAAATACTTGTAAAGCATATGGGGCACAATGCAGTATAAATGTAGAGGACAAGTCTCCACCCCTAATAAACGATAGACAAGCAGTAGACTTTGCAAGAAAGACGATAAGAGAAATGCTAGGCGAAGAAAAGGTCACTAAAGCAAAACCCAGTATGGGTGGAGAAGACTTCGCATTCTATACGCAAAAGGTTCCGGGAGCATTCATTATACTAGGTACAGGTAATCCAGAAAAAGGAACAGATAAGCCTCATCATAGCCCATACTTTGATGTAGACGAAGATGTACTGCATATAGGAACAGCTATTCACGTAGCTCTAGCATATAGTTACCTATCTCAGGGAAAGAAACACTAAAGTAATTGTATAAGCTTTCTCTCCTTCAAGAACTGTAGTACCTTGTTGAGAGCTTCTTTTTCATTTAAAATACGGGTATCAATGACTAGATCTGGGTTAATGGGCTCCTCATATGGTATTGTAACGCCTGGTAACTCCTTTATTTCACCTTCCTCAAGCTTTCTATATAATCCCTTGTTATCTCTCCTCCTACATGTCTCAATATCACATTTTAAGAATACCTCATAGACTAAGACTTCCTCACTAACAATCTGCTTGAACAATTCTCTTAGTTTTCTTGAAGGAGTTACAAAACTACACAAAACTATAACTCCATTTCTAGCAAGAAGTCTTGCAACCCATGCCGTACAAGTCATAATTTTCTCTCCAACATCATAGCCATATCCTTCATGTAAGCATATATGATTTCTAATCCAGAAAGCATCGAGAACTTCAACTCTATAGCCTTTTTCTCTCAACACCTTAGCTAGGTTATAGGCTAGTGTAGTCTTCCCGCTACTGGGTATTCCTGTAATAAATAATACGAAACCCTCACTCATTAGTGTCACCGTGTATGCTTAAATTTTCGGCTCTCTACGTATGATAAAATAGTGGAATATAATATGTATAAGTTATCGTAGTTTTCAAGTACTTCTATTTCGTGGATAATCCTATTATTATAGTAGAAGTATTCTCTTGTCAGTCTCCCATGAACCATATAGTTTCTTATATCTCTAACGAGAAGCGGTCTTATTACAACTAATTTATTAATCGAATCTGGTTTTTCTGGTAACTCGCTGAGTATGTTTAATATTTTCTCGAATGCCTCATATTCTTTTGCTCCGTGTTTCCACAAGATACTTATGATTTTTCTCATGTTTCCTTTAGCAGTCTTGACGTAGTTACCCGGATGTTTTCCTTCGACTAGTAATTGGTAGGTTTTTAAGAGGTTTGATTCAATAGATTTTAGAGAACTAACTATATTAGGGTCTTCTATAAACTCAACTGGTATTTTAGGTAGTTCTACGAGTATTACTTTTATTTTGTCTAGTTCCTCAGCTAGTCTTAAGGTTCGATTATACAATAATAGTCGACGTAGGAGTTTAGAAAGTTTCTCAGCACCTTGGCGAACAATAGTGCTTGCTTTTTCGTTCATTATCTCTAATCCTTCACGTCCACTAGCTTCTATATGGTTAAACAATAATATGAGTGCGCTAATATAGCGCATTCTATAGAAGCGAGCTATTGATTCCAATAGATAAGGTTCTCGTGTGACTTTTATGCTGTCTATTATTAGGCCGTGGTTTACATACATTTTCGCTATAAATGCTATTATAAGTGCAGCGATGAGATATGAGGAAAGAATACTTAATGCGGTAAAAATCTTTTCGCCAGGCTTTATGGCTACGAGGAGCAGGGAGACAACTATTAACGGTATCAACAAGACAAATGAGTAGAGAATGTGTATGAATAGATCTATGTACAATAAGCTTCTCTCCTTCCTTTGTTCCCGGCTAAGTATTCTCAACAAGTACTTAAACAAGAACGAGTCAAACATAATAAGTAATACAGTCATAATGCCAGGAGGTATGAAGAATACAAGTACTTCGTAAAGTTCTATTGCCCCATAATTGTATAATAAATAATACAAATAAGCGGAGAAGAATATAGCTGTAATAGATGATACGAAAAGTCCCCAGTCTATGATTGTATACTTGGGTTTATTGGATTCTAATATTACTGAGAAGGATAAAATCAACAGTATACCCACGAGCAATATAGTACTAGTATACAGTATGAGTATTAGGTCACCTTGTTTTAAGGCGTAAAAAGTCTTATCTACCAATGTGGTGGTGCTGAGAATACTTATGAATAGAAAGATACTTAATATGTTATTGAGTACAGCTCTATTAACATAATATGCTATTAATGCAAACGTGATTGATGCAATAATAGAGTATTTTATAACAGTATATGGTGAGTGCACTATAGTATCTAATAGGTACATATAGGATACTGATATTGTAATATATATTATAGGCCACAAGGTCTCACTAGAACTGGTTCTAGACATCAACCACTTACCTATTACTACCTTTAATTCCCGGCAACACCGCTAAGAATTTCTCCACTATTAATACTTTATCAACTATATACACAGCATAGAGTTAATAGCACAGTTATACAGAATAATACAATAAAGTATGGTAGAGAGTACTTATGGAACACCTTTACGTTTATCCCTCCTATTCTCAGAGTTATAATATTAGCCATAGACCCTGTTAATAAGCCAACACCGCCAAGGTTAACACCTACAGCTAAGGCTTTCCAATGAGCTAGTGCTACATGTTCTATTAGCGTTATAGTTGCGGGAACATTACTTATGACTTGACTTAAAAGAGAAGACAATAATACAATAGTTAATGGAGAGTCAAGAGAGGGTATTAGCCCCATACTGTCAACTATATGTGATATCTCCTTAAAATCTACAAACATGAACGCGAATATCAATATTAACACGTAATCTAAGCCGTAGACTACCGTTCTCTTAATAATTAAGTATAGGGATATTGTTATAATTAGCCCATATACCTGCAACCCCATCTGAGCTAATAAAACATTTAGTATCAACAATATAATTGATGTAAAAAGTAAAGTCTTATCAACTCTTATACGAGGTATCTTTGCATTTCTATACGTTATCGCTGACCTAAGTTTCCTAGCCCCAATAACCGAATATATTGTTAAGACGATTATCGCGGTAAAAAAGAATGGAAGTAACGAGTAGATGAAATCTATAAAGCTCACCCCATAGTGTTGCCATATTATAATGTTCTGTGGATTACCTATAGGTGTAAGAGAAGAACCTATATTGGCAGAAATAGTTGTAAGAACAAGTAAATAGCCTACATCACCCAAATATCTAGATAGAGATACTACAAATGGAGCGAATATGAAGAGAGCAGTATCATTCATAATGATAGCTGATACGAGAGCAGAGAAAAAAATTACAAGCAAGTAGAGCTTCACAATGGAACCTTTTGAAACATTTAGAACCCATAGGGTAAGCCTATTAAAGAAACCTGAAAACTCGAGTCCATGAGAAACAAGCATTAATGCCAATATTGTTGATAGAGCGTTAACATTAAGATAACTCAGAGTCCTAGGAAAGAGACTGGGATCAACAACTAGTAATCCTATATAAAGGAATAGTAGGATAGAAAACAATTTCTCTCCAACTAGAAATAACCACGCCTTCCTCAACCAAGCAATAAGTCGCCAATTAGAAAACGTGCCTCCTTACCTCCTCGGTCAAACCATAATCTGGTATAAGTTCCTCACCATCAGAAGACACTCTTATGTGAGCAATAATAATATGCCTCCAAGCAAGAGGAACAACCCAAGCATCCTCAGGCTCCCTAAACTCAGCAGCATCAACAACCCTTACCTCACTCAACACTCTCTCCATAACCTCCCTCACCTCCTCAACACTCACCTCCACACCCCACGCCCTACCAGGCCTACCCTTAGGCGAAGGACAACGCAAAACCGGGTCAAAATGAACTCTATCCAACGCGAAATCATGATACATCAAAGGAACATCAACATGAACATCACCAGCCGGACCCCGATGAACTATAGGAGGACCAACAACAAAAAACTCCAATGCAGCCCGCACAGTCTCAACAGCCCTACCAGCCGCCTCCAAATCAATGCTCCTACCACTCCTCCTCGGAACTCTAACACGTGGAGGACCTGAAGGCAAGGTAACATCCACAAAGAAAAATAAAAGAACAAAACCAATAAAAGCCCTACAACGCATCAGCTCCTTCCATGTAGTATACACAGCTAAATTAGGCAGATCTAGTCATTGACACTGATAAGGACAATGCACTATAGTAATAGTATTGGCTAATGCTAATTAGTATGTAACTCTTTACCTTGGTTGGACGAACTAATATGTGAAGTAATACAAACAGTACCACGCGCTGTGTTGGGGTTTTAGATTATATAGGTATAGGTATATGTAGATTTTTAGAGGCCTTAGTGATGCAAGCCTATAATTGTTGCTGATATATTATTGCGTGTGTAGTAGGCATAAAGCTTTTAATACTGCAAACAATAAAGGGAAAAACGGTAAGAGAACATGTTCAGAACATATTCCATTAACGACAATTCGGTAGTTTTAGTGACATTAGATTTCAGCCATGAACAGTGTCCTTTGATCGGTTTAGCTAGCAGAACTAATACTGTGCTGGTACCCAGGTACATTAATGCGTCGACAAGTCGGGATTGGCTTACACTATACGTGAATATACCTAAAATATCTAATGATATACTTCAGAGATTTCAACATGCATTTAGTGACACATTGAGATTAAGACATATCATAGGAAGTATTTACAAAAGGGACATCATGGGTCTTGTACTTGAAGTAAAAGATAGTGGGTTAAGTACAATTAGAAATGTATTAATGCAATTTAATGCATTAGTAAATATGCCCGATCTTGAGGTATTAATGGACAAAGAAAGATATACGTTGTTACTCGATAATACTATAGCAGCAAAGGTTACTGATACCATAGAGGATAGACTTTCGCATCTAGGGAGAGTGAGAATACTTCAGTTCCAGGAAATCAATGAACCAGAAGACTTCTTCATTACTTATACTAGATTATTACTTCCACCTCTAAGTGACGAGGAAAGAAAAATACTTCTGGGTGCTTTAGAGGAGGGATACTTTGATGTACCTAAAAGAGTTACTCTCGACGAGCTTGCTAGGAAGTTTAATATGCCTAAGTCAACTCTTGACACAAAACTTAGACAAACCCTAAACAAGATCTTATTCAGAGTATATGACATGAATATACGTTACTATAGAATGCTTGGTGTCTATCAATGACTAATATAAATATGCCATTTTATAGTAGAATATGTAAGAAATTTCCCTACATAATAAGCTTAACTATAAGGGGAAACGCTGACAATTACTGGGCATCGTATATAAGGGATGGATATAGCATTATATATTCCTTGCCGGTTCCCTATACGATGCCCGTAGAGGAATATCATCATGAGCTAGTTATTGTTAAGGGAGACGTCAATACTTTCACTAGAGAATTAAGGCGAAATTACAATAAAGTAATACTAGGATATAATATTATTGAAGAGACTTCAAACAATTCTTTTTTATTGTCATTAAATGTTAGACGTGAATATGAAGGGCTTACTCGTTACTTAAATAAATGGACTGAGACATTAAGACCACCTTTTTATACTATAGTTAGGGTTAGGAAAAATATGAGTACTAAATATACATTTTTAACCAATAGTTTAGAAAGAATTATGGGGCTCCTAAGTAAGGTAAACTCACAATTAGTTAATAATGCTAGTATGAGCCATTTACCATGTACAGATAATACTTTAATAACAAATGAAGTAGCGTTATATAATGATCCGTTAACATGTTTAGGATTTGATAATAATCAACGGAACATCATAAAATTTTTTCTATTAACAGTTGATATTGATGATAGAGGTAACGAGAATATTTTATCAAAAATAGTTAGAAAAATAGATAGAAGAAGTTTAAGGTTTTTAATGGAAATTTGTAAAAGGACTATAGAGGAAGAGATTACTGAGATTATAAAATTAATTTTAATAAAGTTATCTATATGAGAATAATATCAATTATAACTTATAGGATGTTACGTTTCATTTTTAACATAAATAATAGTGATTTATAGCTACAGTAATGCAGTAATTAGAAATAGTTTTTCATAATATATAGGGAATATACAAGATATGCTATATAATTACATTTATAAATTTCTTTTGAAAAGTATTTAGTTTAATTTGTTCTAATGCTTACTCGTAGCTTGTCTTTCTTCTTAGCATTTTATTTTATAGTTTCCTAAGACCCACTAGCGCTTCCAGTACTGACGAATAGAGGATGTTAAGCTTTTCTCGATATATTCTTCTTTTGGATTTCTTTAGTGCTAAAGCTCTAAGCATTCCCTTGAGATTGTCATCCGCGAATATTGTTGGTGCTTTTAAGTAATCTGTGGTATGCTGAATATCTGGGCACATAGTGTTTCTATAGTTTTTCAAATCATGTTAATATGGGTTACTGGGCTGTTTTCTATTTCGGAGGGATTATTGTTAACTTTATGCTACTTTTTTGTACGTTTCCTTCTCGTAGTAGAATAATAAATATATATGATAATTAGATCTCTATATGCTAAAATGTATTGCATGTAAGGATAAACTATATAATGAGTTTCTAATTATTTAGCGGGCCCGCGGGGACTTGAACCCCGGACCTCCGGCTCCGCAGGCCGGCGTCCTATCCAAGCTAGACGACGGGCCCCTGCGCGTGTGATAGTTTGTTTTTGAGGTGTTTTAAGTCTTGTTTTACGGTGTTTCTTGGGCGACACTTGTTTTATGGGGTAGTGTGTAATAGTAGGTTTGTAGGGTGTGAGTAGCCGGGGTTCTTAGGGTTATTAGTTGTTTGTGGTGGATGGTTTGGCTAAGGGTAATAGGCGTAGAGATGCTAGACAGAGGACTTTGCTGTACTTTATACGTGGTGAGAGTGAAGGTAAGAATAGGGAGTCTAAGGTATCTAAGAGTAATGTTGAGGATGAGAAGCCTAATCTAGATGTTAGCAGGGCTTCGGGCCCTCGTGGTACTTCAGAGAGTAGTAGCAAGGTTGTAGTGGAAGAAGGAAGAGATGTTAGTAAAGAAGTTATGGAGAAACAATTGAAGGAGAAGACTATAGAAGAGAAGATTCAACCAGTAGAAGATAAGGTACTCCAAGAAGCTTCGGGCTTCAAGGTTCCACGTATTGGTGGGGATCCTCTAGAGTTTTTGTCTAGGAGTCCTCGTGTTATTCGTGATTATTCTAGGCCTTTGTACTTGCTTAATGTACAATATGATGGTGATGTTGGTAAGGCTTTGATAAAGTTTCTTGATGAGGAGGAATCGGATATACTGTTATACTATGATGGCTATGATCATAAACCGTATTTTCTAGTAGATCTCCCACCAGATAAAGTTTATAGTATTGAGAAAGTAGTCTCCCACCCCTCTTTCGATCATGTTGAACGTGTTGAAAAGATAGATCTATTATTCAATAAACGCAAGATTATGACAAAGATAGTAACTAAAGATCCCTTAGCCGTTAGGTCTCTTAGGACACAGTTTCCCAAGGCATGGGAGGCTAATATAAGGTATCACAATAACTATATCTATGACCTACAGCTCATACCGGGCATGCCATACTATGTTAGAGAAGGAAAACTCGAGCCTGTGAAAACAGAGATAAGCAGAGAATTCTACGAGCTCCTCAACAAGGCTTTCCAGGAGGAACATGAGGAGACGAGAAAACTTGCAGCTGAGTGGGCTCCATTATTCGAGGTTCCAGCGCCAAAGGTTAAGAGACTCGCATTAGATATCGAAGTCTATACACCGTTTAAAGGGAGAATGCCGGATCCCCATAAAGCAGACTACCCGGTAATAAGTATCGCGTTTGCTGGAAGTGATGGGCTTAATAGAGTATTAGTTCTGGTGAGACATGATAGTGTTTTTGGAAACCCCAGCAAAGACTATCCTAAGAACGCTTCAATAGAGCTCTTCGACGATGAGCGCAGTCTCATAATAGAGGCTTTTAGGATAATAAACGAGTATCCAGTAATAGTGACGTTCAATGGGGACAACTTCGATATAACCTACCTATATAATAGAGCATTAAAGCTAGGCGTACCTAGAGAGTTCATACCCGTTACCTGGTTTCGAGACTATCCGTCCTTTAAGAAAGGACTACACATAGACCTATACAAGTTCTTCGAAAACAAGTCTATACAAGTATACGCTTTCAGCGGCAAATATAAGGATCTAACACTAGACGCTATCGCTAGTGCTCTTCTAGGTGTATCCAAGGTAAAACTAGAAGAACATATAGGTCTACTAAACATAGCAACTCTAGCAACATACAACTACAGAGATGCCTGGCTAACTCTACAGCTAACAATGTTTGACGACGAACTAGTATGGAGGCTCATGATACTACTGATGCGTATAAGTAAACTCGGATTAGAAGATGTTGTAAGACGCAAGGTATCAAAGTGGATACAGAGCCTCTTCTACTGGGAGCATAGAAGGAGAAACTACCTAATACCTCTATCAGAAGACATAGTTGCCCTCAAGAGCAGAGTGGTAACAGAAGCAATAATAAAGGGAAAGAAATACGCTGGTGCAATAGTAATAGACCCGCCTATGGGCGTATTCTTTAACGTAGTGGTACTTGACTTTGCATCACTATATCCAAGCATAATAAAGAGATGGAACCTAAGTTATGAAACAGTAGATCCACCGGAAGGAGCATGT
>JALWGO010000200.1:1374-3069 GCA_027038805.1 Thermoprotei archaeon | reverse complement strand
GCCTCATACCATCAGCATTCGTAAACCCTAATACGAGGCTCCGATTAGCTCCTGGTTCTCTCATAAGACTCGATGTCCTTTGGAGAGAACTCGAAGAGACTAAGTGTAGTGGTAGGCTTAGAATAGACTATAGGGCTGGTGTCATCGAGCAACGTCATCGCGAGCAAGAGCTGAGAGACGAGTTTCTCGTAAAAGTCGTTGGGACTACGGGTCAAGGTGTTGGCGCTGCTATGGCTGATAGAGTTATGCGTAAACTAAAACTAGCAAAAGACTACGCAGAGCTAAGAGGCTATGTAGGAGATGTAGTAGGCGAACTCTTAGAAGCAGTTGAGCGAGGCGAGAGAATATTATTGGAGGGTACACAGGGCTTCTATCTCAGCCTTCTCCACGGAGAATATCCTTACGTGACTAGTCGTGATACAACTGCTTCAGCTGTGTTAAGTGAAGCAGGATTGGGGCCCAAGCATGCTGGCGATATAATAGTAGTGTTCAAATCCTATGTAACACGTGTTGGTGGGGGACCGCTACCAGGCGAGCTTAGCGAGGAAGAAGCAGCTAAGAGGGGATGGCTGGAGATAGCCACTGTTACTGGGAGGAAGAGGAGAGCTGCTCCATTTAACTACGAGCTCGCCCGTAGGGCTGTGAGGGTTAATTCTGCAACCCAGGTCGCGGTAACAAAACTTGACGTATTGTTCCCTGAAGTCAGGGGTAAGAGGAGGTGGGAGGAGCTTCCAGTGGAGGCTAGGAAATGGATTGAGAGAGTTGAAGAAGAACTGAAGACACCAGTGACTCTTATCGGTACGGGTGAGGAAGTATTAGATACAATTGATCGTAGAAGAGAGGTTTACGGGCCATGACCAGGGAATACGATGTAGTAATAGTTGGGGCGGGGCCAGCCGGGCTTTTTGCTGCCTACGAGTTAGCGGAAAATACTAATGGTAGATACCGGGTTCTCGTAATAGATAAGGGTCCGAGAGCAATACATAGAAAATGCCCCCTACTCCAAGCACCTAGAAGAATATGCACCTACTGTAAACCATGTATGATAATGTATGGTGTGGGTGGAGCTGGAACACTTAGTAGTGGATTAATAAACCTACGCCCCGATGTAGGTGGAGACCTTCATGAACTAATGGGTAGCTGGGAGGAGGCCCAAAAACTAGTAGACTATGTAGACCAGGTCTTCCTAAGATTCGGTGCTCCAAAAGACCGATTATATGTACCGGATCCAATACGAGTTAAAGAGATAATGAGGAAAGCTAATAGAGTTGGAGCAAAATTCATACCAATAAAGCAGAGACATATTGGAAGCGATAATGCTCCTAGAGTAATAGAGAATATGACCAAGTACCTTGAGGAAAAGGGTATTAGGTTCCAAGTCCTCACAGAAGTAGAGAGGGTAGAAAAAGAGAACAGTTTATTCAAAATCTATACTACAAGAGGAGTCTATGAGTCACGAATATTATTACTAGCACCGGGTAGGAGTGGTGCGGAATGGCTTAAGAATACTGCTAAGAAGCTTGGGGTAGAAATGATACCAGGCCCCCTGGATGTTGGCGTTAGAGTAGAGGTACCAGCACCCGTAATGGAGCCTTTAACCAAGGTCGTAATGGATCCAAAGATAATACTCTACACTAGAAAATACGATGACAAAGTCAGAACATTCTGCACCAATCCAAGAGGCTATGTAGTAAA
>JALWGO010000200.1:0-1364 GCA_027038805.1 Thermoprotei archaeon | reverse complement strand
CCGTAGCGGTAAACGGGGAAACCTATACCAATAGGCAGAGCATGAACACAAACTTCGCCTTCCTCGTAACAATCCAGCTTACAGACCCCATGGAGGATACAATAGAGTATGGTAAAAGCATAGCAAAAATCGCTACAAGACTAGGAGGAGGAAAACCATTAATCCAGAGACTAGGAGACCTCGAGCAAGGTAGAAGGAGTACGTGGACAAGGATAAAGAGAAGCACTATAGAGCCAACACTCAAAGATGTAACACCCGGGGACATAAGCATGGCGTTACCCCACAGAGTAGTAGAAAACATCGTAGAAGGACTATATAGGCTAGACAAAATAGTACCTGGTGTAGCATCACCGCAAACACTACTCTATGCACTAGAGATAAAATACTATAGCATGAAAGCAGTAGTAGACAAACACATGCAGACAAGCGTAGACGGACTATTCGTAGCAGGAGACGGAGCCGGACTCTCAAGAGGCATAAACATAGCAGCAGCAACAGGAGTCCTAGCTGGAAGAGGGATATTGTTAAGGCTTAGCTAGTCTCCCAATAATGTTTACGAGGTCTTCTAGATTACTGATACTAGGCTTCCACTTATAGCCATAACGATTCAATAAAACAGTCTTAACACCTAGTTTCCCCGCAGGCTCAAGGTCATAGTATGGGTAAGATGAGACGTGGACTACATCCTCGGGTCTTACTCCTAGTATTTCTAGTGCTTTAGTAAAGGCTCTTGAATCGGGTTTATAGTATCCAGTGTCCTCAGCTGTTATCACAGTGTCTATTAGGTCTTCTAGTCCAGTTAATGTTAACTTGATTAATTGGTGCTCGGTATTCGATATTATCGCGGTCTTATACTTCTTCTCCTTTATTTTTAGTAGCCCGGGTATAGTGTCCGGGAAGGGAGGTGATTTTGCAAATAATAGTGTAATAGCCCTACCATATACCTCATAGTATGTTTTCCCATGGTTCTCCAATGTCTTCTTAAGGCATTTTCTAAGTATTTGAGAGTAGGGTTGATATTGTTTTATCTCCTCATGCTCGCATCTAAAGAATTCTTCTAGAAGGTTTTCTCCAGTAAGATACTTTATTATAGACTCTATGCCATAGAGCCAGTCGAAGAGTGTTCCATAGCAGTCAAAGGTAATGTACTTGACCTCCAATTAAGAAGGCCTCCATAACAAGTAGTGTTTACCTATCATGTCTACACGTTATATAAGTTTAAGCTAGGTGTTTAGATGTTATAATTGTTTTGGCTCCTCAATATGCTTTATATTGTATAGGTTCCCTTACTTGGCTCTAGAATAAGAGTCTCCCTAATGGTGCTTGCCTCTTGGCTGTAAAGGCTGTTGTATTTGATATAGGTT
>JALWGO010000199.1 GCA_027038805.1 Thermoprotei archaeon | reverse complement strand
CCATCAAAACCTACAACTCCAATTTAGGAAACCTTATAAACAAATCCAATAACAATGATATGTTCATAAAATCTAACCTCGCTGATCTGATACATATAAATGAACTATATTGTTAATTAAAATATTTCTTTTAACACGACCTCGTAATCATAGGTAATAGACATATTTTGCATACGGACTTATCATGCATAGATAGTTATGCCTTCTTAAATGTTGTTTGTAGTAAGGAACTCGTCAAAGCCTTAGCGGTCCGCCACTAGATATGATGTATAAAGTTATACGGCTATGAATTATTAGACTTGACAAGGGCTCAGTGATTAGGGAGTACCATATGTTTAGGATCGGTAAGGGTAGACCCGTAATCGATCCGTATAGGTTATTAAAGAAAAGGATGCAATCCGATAGAGTGCTCTTGGTTTTCACGCCCCGGCTCTTCAAAATAGCTGTGGGAATGTTGCAGGAAAGGAGTGAGTTAAGGTTTAGTGGGCTACTATTCAAGTCTATTGAAGGCTACTATAACGATAGAAGAATATTTCTCACCTTACCATTCTGGGGTGCGCCAGCAGCAGTTGCTGGATTAGAGGTATTGATAGCTGGTGGGGGGAAGGAGTTTATAATGGCTGGTGAAGCGGGAGCCATAAGCCCTAGGCTGAGAATAGGAGACGTCCTAGTACCTACGTGGGGTCTACGGGAGGAGGGAACAAGTTACCACTATGTTCCCCCTAATATCGTACCAAAACCTGATACTAGGTTAGCTAAGACACTCTACGATGAGATAAAGAAGATTAAGGGTAGGAAGAAGATTAGAGTTCTCCGAGGAGGTATTTGGAGTACTGACGCCATATTCCGGGAAACCGAAGACAAGGTTGCCGAATATTCTAGACATGGTGTTTTAGGCGTAGATATGGAGGCTACAGCACTAATGACAGTAGCAACCTATCGGGGAGCACGTTTAGCCGTAATAACATCGATATCAGACGAACTATACAGTAACCAGTGGAGAAGAGGCTTCAACACAAAGAAACTAATAAGAACAGAGAATATGATAATAGAAGCCTCCCTAAGAACACTAACAAAATGAAACATAAATTGACAAAATTAATTGGGAGAAACGTTGGAATCATATGCTATAGGGCAGTCACCATGCGCATTTATATATTATTCTCCACTACTCGTAGAGAGAATTTACCAGGACCTAGGTAGCTAACAGATTTTTTATGTTATATGATAATGAGTTGAAAGGCAATATTTGATAACCGTTGCTTTCCTCCTTTAGATACAATTATGAAGTATTGGAAGCTATAACAGATTCATGGGATTAAAACCTAGAAGTGTTGTAAGAGTTCGTTGTGTGAGAGTATGTTTGTTCCCTCTATTTTGTGGTGTTGTATGAAGTTCTTGAGTTTTTGATCTATTGTTATAAATGTTAGTTTGTATACGGTTGCAGTAGCGTAGAGGAGGTTATCTATCATATCTTTGTGTCCTAATAGCTTCATCTTGTAGGCGAGAGAATAGGCTTGAGGATTGGGGTATATGGGTTTTAAGTATTCGGATTCTTCTATGACTCTGATAGTGTATTCTACTTCTTCGGGTTTAAGGCCTCTTCCTCTCTTTATAGTTTCCCTTGCGACTTTTGAGGTAATTTCTATTAGTGATATTGGAGAATAATATGTTTCTATTAATCCCCTTAGGGCTAGACTACGTATTTTGGATAAGACTTCCTCGCTGATTTCTTTTACCTCTACACCAAATACGGGTAGCAGATAGGTAGAGTCTAAGAGTATTGCTAGGCCTTTATTGGCTCCATTCTTCTTGTTCACTCTCACTCTCATTCTCGAATTCCTCGACAGTTGTTGAGGCCCACTTCTTTCTACTAACTGCTAAGAGGAATGGATCGAGGGCTCTTTCAACTACTATACGCTTACCCTCAGCCCTCACTATAACTAAATCACCTTCACGAAGCCCCACTGCTTCTAATATCTCCTTGGGCAAGTATAAGGCTCTCTTCTTACCCACACGAATCCTTCTCTCAAGCATTAAAGAGGCCTTTCTACCTGGCAAAAAAGTTTCACCAGGTAACTAATTACTAACCAGGTAAAATAAATATAAATGCAACATTACGGCAGCCAAGATTTAAACTAGATTCTCTAAGATATTGTCTTCTAAACAAAATAATAAAAGAATAGAAAAGATCTAGACATAATGCAAAGTGGAGCTCCTTACAAACAGACTGATAATCTTTGCAGATTTATTTGATCTATTCCCATGTCTTGAAGTTAGCATGTAATTTTCTCGTAGTATTGCTCTAGATCACCTTTCCATGTGGGATCTTGATATTCGGAAAGCCTAACTCTAGTATAGTAGGGTTTAGCTATTATTTCTAATAGCTCATACTTCCTTAGGAAGTAATAGGAATATGTTATCTTAGCCACTATTGTTGAATCCAAACCCTTAAATGTCCCACCTAAAGAGACCACGAGGTCACTTCTATTAACGGCTCCAGAGTTAGTGGCCATTAGTGATGCTTCTATAACTATTTTTAATCCTTGGCCAAATATTTCTAGAATATTGTCTATAATTGCTTATGGTAGGGATGGCTCCCAGCTAATACTTCTAGAAGGAGATGTTAAAGGTCTTGTGCCTTGAACAATAATTGCTCCTAGTGATTTAAGACATTTAAGAGTCTTAACATTACGAGAATATTTGAGTCCTATGAAGATCTTCCCTCTAGGACCCCAAGTCTCGTGGAGGATGAGTAACCACTAAAAGCTCTAACTTAGCGTTTAAACCTCTATGATAGATTGTCGCTAGGATACTAGCATGGATGGCATGGAAACAATCTTGTCTAATAGAAGCATATTGGGATGAATGTTTATAGAATAAAGAGGATGTCAATGTGTTGTCTAAGGTTGTCAGAGCTAAGTATGTTAAGGGTATGCTTAAACCTTATAGAACCTTTACAGCTAAGGGAAGGCGAAGAGGTTCCAGTTCGAGTGGGGAGGCTTGAGGAGAGGAAGAGGGTAGTTGAGGAATTTTGTGGTAAACGTGGTTATGCACCGAAAGAGTTGCTTGACG
>JALWGO010000198.1 GCA_027038805.1 Thermoprotei archaeon | reverse complement strand
CTTGTACTTCTGGTCTCGTCAGGTATTCTATTAGTTTCCAGGCAGCTTCTTGGTTTGGTGCGTTCTTCGGTATAGCTAGGCCCGCTATAACTACTATGAATCCTCTACCCTTGGGGCCACGTGGTACCGGTACTACGACAAACTGATCGGGCTTATTTTCTATTGCATCCTTTATTCTAGCGGTGTGATCCCATGCAATCCATACCTCACCCTTAAGTAGTGGATCAGCCATTGCATCCCATGTAGTACTACTTGGGTGCACATACTTCCATAACTTCTTAAGATAGTTCCACAATGCTATTGCGTCAGTACTGTTAAAGTTCTTTACTTGTGCGCCAGTAAAGGCTGGGTATAGGTAGCCGTGTAGGAATCTTACGAATAATCCGTGAGGGCCAGCAGGGAATCCTAGTTTTGGCCCACCAGTTTTCTCGTAGAGGTTCTTAGCCCATGCTAGTAAGGCATCATAGGTCCACTTGCTGGTGCCTTTGATTACATCTTCTTCTGTTAATCCGGGTGGTAGGTATTTGAATGCCTCTTTGTTAACGACCATTACATAAGTGGCAGTCATCCATGGTATGTAGGCTTTTATACCGTGTAAGTGGCTGTAATCCTCTAATACCTTGGGGAAAGTCCTACCAGGTAGTGTGCCAAACTTGCTTAGATCCGTTAACCAGCCCTTGGCGGCAAAGTAGTCTAGGTCTCCGTGTAAGTCTCCTATAACACTTATTGTAACCTTACCAGCTTGTTCTTCTGCTTGTAGACGTGTCGTTAGGTCATCATATGATAATGCTACGAACTGTACATCTATACCAGTTTCCTCCTTGAACTTCTTTAGAAGAGTTCCCTTAACGAATGCTTGTTCTTCTGGTGGGTTAAGCTGGGTTGAAGCCCAGATAATAGATGTAGGCTTAGCAGACGTTGTTGTTGGACTCGGCGATGAGGTGGTTGTGGGTGAAGGACTACTCGTAGCCGGGCTTGTCGTTGTCGTCGTTGGTGCTGGTTTTTGCATCGCATAATATGCTGCAACACCTATTACGATTACTATAATGATTACGGCTATGGCTATTCCAGCGGTTTTAGAGATACCAGAATATGGTTTTCTCATGGACTGCGTCCCCACTTTTCTCTAACTATTACTGGTATATATAGATTGCTTTTTTAGTTTCAAGCGAATAATTTATCTACTTTTCTAACTATTTTACATTTGGCGTCACCTATTTATTCCAGGTATAAGGTTAGGAGAAACATTGTAGTCTCGGGGTAAGGGTAGCGTCGTTGGAGCTAGAGAAACAGATTGAGGAAGTATTCCGAGAACTGGGTTTGAGTAGGCAGCATGCGAAGATCTATTTGGGCCTAGTCTACTCTGGGGGGAGGGCTACTGCTGAAGAGATAATTAAGAGAACTGGACTACCAGCAAGCACCGTGTATAAGGGGTTAAAGGAGCTTGAAAACAAGGGCTTAGTGTTATCACTAGCTACTAAGCCTAAGTCCTACATGATAGTCTCGCCTTCTAGAACAATAAACCAGTTGATAGAGAACAAGGTTGAGGAGATACTAGCCCAGGCTAAACGCGTTTCAAATATAATAGAAGCCAGTATTTTATCTCCTCAATCAGTTAGGGAACCAGTCTACTCGAGTATAAACGGTTGGAGCAATATAATAAGCCTCACCCGATACATTATCCAGGCGGCAAGAAATGAGGTACTAGTATTCACGCCCATCCACGTATTAGACGAGTTCTCATGGGAGCTAGAAGAAGCCCGCCACCGAGGAGTATATGTTAGCCTCGTACTATCAAATAAGTTCCCAGCCCCCTACGAGGGAGAAGGAGAAGAATACTCTGAAATAGCAGTTATCGTGAGAGAAAGACTACACGGGTCAAGACTAATAATCCTAGCCGACAACCGCGAAGCCCTCCTAGCCCCCGTAGCATCAAAACCGCAAACAGCAATCATACCCCGTGCAACATACATAGAAGACCCCGAGCTAATGTTCATACTCTCAAGCTACTTCTATAACCGTATAGTCCCAAGCTCGATAGAAGTATACTACAAGATAACCCCAGGCGAATCCTACACCTTTACACAAAACCAGACAGCACTAGACTACATAGAACACGCCCTGAGAGAGAAAATGGAAGTAGAAATAGAAGTAGAAGGATACGACACAGAAACCAAGGAGCCAGTAAAGATTAAGGGAATAGTATACGATATAGTATCAAAACCCTATCGCGGAGTCTACTCAATACTAGTAAATACTGGAGACAAAATATACTCAATCGGAGGATACCGAGCATTCATGGAAGAAATATCTGCAAGAACAATTAAAACAAAGATAAAAACAATATAGTATACTATGTAAGGATTAACCCTAAATAAGTAATAAAAGTTTTAGTACTGTGTACTACGTAGTACTCGTGATAACATGTACACGGTAGTAAAGGTTACACGTAAGTACCAGATAACACTACCTAAGGAAGTTAGAGAGAAGCTAGGTATTCGTATTGGTGATTTTCTGAAGGTTAGAGTCGAAAACGGGAAAGTAGTTCTCGAACCCGTAGTGCCTCGTAGAAGGAACCCTGTTGACGATATGCTTAATCTAATTAGCAAGCCATTAAACATTGATGCCGTTGAACTCGTTGAGGAATCGTGGAATGAAGATTAAGGCATATATTGATACAAACATTTACGTTTACGCTATACTACATCATCCAGTATATGGAGAATTATGTGCTGAAGTATTAAGAGATATTGATAAAGGAGTATATGAAGTCTATGGGTCAATCCTAGTAGCTTTAGAATTACTTGGGTCTCTCTAAAAAATAAATCCCCATATCGCTAGGAGAGCGGCAGAAGATTATCTATCGTTAGATATAACATTATTGAATATAGGCGAGGATGTTATAAGATTAGCTGCTATAATAAATGAGATAGTAAATGTTAGATACGACTCAATACATGCCTCGCTAATACTCTTAAACAACATACCTATAATAATTACAAATGATCTCGACGACTGGCGTAGAATTAGTAGAAACATAAATAGAATCCTAGAAGTAATGAGGAAAGAAGGCTATAC
>JALWGO010000197.1 GCA_027038805.1 Thermoprotei archaeon | reverse complement strand
TGCAATAGACCATACTATAACGAACCCCCCGGCAAAATACTCTACAACTACCCCGATGAAAACCATGTTAGAAGACACGAAGAAATACTATGGAGACAAATACAAGAGATAATAGCCTAAAGATTATGCTTGACAGAGCTATAAGGTTTCTACTAATCCCTACTCCAGATACTCCCCTAAGCTCTTCTCTATTATCTCATCTATCTCTCTTGGCTCGAGTCTCTTATCAAGTTTAATCCTCTTTCTCTTTTCCACAGCTATCACGATCTATAGTCTAAATAGTCTAAGCAGGATATAAATACGCCTACAGCACCACCTATATCTCTGTATATGACTTATATTTTCGTAGCCTCGTATTCGTTTACTAGTCCCTCTAAGCCTCTGTAGATAGTCTCCTGGTGATTATGTGGCTAAAGCATACGTCCCCCACCCAAAGTATGTTTCGATAAGTATAACTGGTACGGCTTGTGCTCTTAATTGTAGGTATTGTTCTAGAACCTATCTAAAACACATGGATAAGGCTCTAAGCCCTCAACAACTCTACTGGCTTATGAGGAAGCTCTATAAGAATGGCGTTCGAGGATTCCTCGTTAGCGGGGGATTTACGAGGGAGGGCAAGCTTCCATTCCACTCCTATCTAGGCGTTATACGTGATTTTAAGAGAGAACACGATGTCGTCGTGAGTATTCATCCAGGCCTAATTGATCGGAGAGAAGCTAGGATGCTACGTGAAGCCAGAATAGACGTAGTCGACCTAGAGTTCTCGTTAAACCCCACCTTCACCGAGCAAGTAAAGGGACTTGGAGTAAAAGCAGTTGACCGCTACGCTGAAACCCTTGAAGCACTGTACAGGGAGGGACCAGACTACATAGCACCTCACATCCTAGTCGGATCAAGCCTCGGGTTAATAGGCAATGAGCCGGCTGAGCTATGGTTTCTAAAAGACTATAGCCCATACATAATAGTCCTACTAATCTATGCTCCAACCAAGGGGACGCCTTCCGAAAAAGACCCTAAACCCGAGCCGAGCTATGTATTGGAAACTCTTAGATATATTCGAGCCAACTATGGGGGAGAACTAAGCCTGGGATGCATGAGGCCTTGGGGCAAATACAAGAACCAAGTAGACGACCTCATATTAGGTGAGGGACTAGTTGATAGAATAGCTAATCCATCAAAACAATTAATAGAAAAGTACGGCTTGGAAACAGTACATGCGTGTTGTAGTATACCGAGAGAATACGAGTACTTATTCATGTAGCATATCCTTAGGGGTAACCCTTTATCCTCCGGTTCTCCGGGTATATTATTCTTATTGTATCTTATAGTATTTATATGATTCTACTATATTTTATTATCCAAATATTTATTTTTCAATTACTATAATATATATTATGGTGTGAGACATGGCCGAGAAGTTAAAGAATCATGAAAGACTACAGAAACTACAAGACGAGTTAAGAAGCCTAATATCACAAGCAGACTATCTCAGATCACAAATAGATGCTTTAAACAATACTATATGGGATATAGCTACGGCAATGGAGGTATTAGAGTACTTAAAGAAGCACGGTGAAGGAAAAACAGTTCTAGTACCAATAGGTGCAGGAAACTTCATACGAGCTAAAGTAGAGAAAGTAGAAACAGTTGTAATGGGTGTTGGCGGAAGGCTAAGCATTGAGGCAAGCGTAGACGACGCCAAGAAGATGATGGAGGAGCGCATAAAGGCTCTAGAAAGCCTAAGACTAGACCTACTAAGAAAACTAGAGGAAATAAACCGTAAGATAAACGAAATACTCCCCCAAGTAGAAGAACTAGCAAGAGAAGAAACCAAAAGCGAGAGCAAAAGCTAGGAGAACCGGCATTGGCAGCCAACATACGTGATGTCGTGGTAAGACTCCAAGAACTATACTACAAGTACAATAAGCTGACAAGCGAGCTACTAGCCCTAAAATCAAAACTATCCGAGATGAGCGAAGCCAAGAGGATACTAGAGAAAAACATTGAGCGTAAAATATACCGAGAACTAGGCGGGCTCGTAATAGAAGTCACCAAAGAGGAAGCACTCCAGTATCTAAGCGAAGAAGAAGAACTAACAAGAATTAGAATAGAAAAACTCGAAGTAGAGCAGAAAAAACTATTGGAAGAAATAAGAGAACTTGAAAGAAAGCTAACGAGAACCCCCTAATACAATCTAATTGTTTTCTCCTCCTCTACAAGTAAATTAATTAATGTTTTCCTAAACTATGATTGCTATGTAATTATAAGTTGTACTAAATTCCTTGTTCTAGTTTTGTTCTTTCTTTTCTATATTTTCTAGGCTCTATTTATTATCATATTTAGCTTATTTTATGGTGTTTTCATAAAATCTTTTTTACTACCTCTGGGTAATAAAATAGTGACGAGGGAGGTATTTGTGAAGTCTAAAACATTATTGTATACCACGATTGCTGTAATAGTGATAGTTGTTATAGGTGTTGGAGTATATCTGGCAATACCTAAGGGGCCTACTAAGATCAAACTAGTTATAGAGTATGGTGAGCCGTGGAAAGATCTCGTTAAACCAGCCTTGGCAAAATATGTTGAAGAAATGAAGTCTAAGGGTATTGAAGTCCAAGAGAAAATGATACCCTATGGGCAGGACTTCGTTAAAGTTATAACAAACGACTTCGCCGCTGGTACGGCTGGCGATATAGTTATAGTTGACAGCTTTATGATTCCATCTTATGCTTCCGCAGGATACCTTTACGCTTTAGACGACTTTGTGTCGAAGTGGAGCGGTTGGAGCCAGTACCCTGAGCCTATGAAGAAAATCGTTGAATGGAACGGGAAAGTATATGGTGTAATGATAGACACAGATGTACGTATGATATGGTATCGCAAAGATATATTCGAAATGGCTGGTCTACCCAGGAACTGGCAGCCTAAGACCTGGGATGACATATTCAAGGCCGCAGAGGTATTAAAAGAGAATGCAGATAAGATCAAGAGCGCCCTCGGAATAGACGAGTTCTACCCATTATACATACCCGCTGGTACTAAGTGGGGAGAAGGCACCACTATGCAGGGCTTCTACATGGTGCTGCTTGGCGCAGATAAGCCTCCATATAATAGACTATACGATTACAGTAAGGGTAAATGGATTTGTAAGAGTACGGCCCTATGGAGGGCCTTTAAGTTCTACATAGATGTTTACCAGAAGTACAAGATAGGGCCCATAGAATACAATTTCGCACCAGACGTATGGGCTACTCATAGAAAAGTATTCTCTGAAGGAAAAGTTGCAATGGATATAGGGGGATCATGGGAGTGGGGTGAAGGCTGGGGGCCTAAAGGTGTAGCACCTCTCAAAGCCTGTGTAGGCGAGTGCGGTAATAATACTGTATGTTATACTAATTGTGAAGCACAGCACATAGGCTACGCTAAGATGCCAGGATATAGTGGTGGAGCACACGGTGAGCCACAGTTCGTAACAGTTTCTGGTGGGTGGGCTATAGTCCTTAACGCTAACTTGGCTAAGGATAAAAACAAGCTCGAAGCGGCTTGGAAACTAGTGGAGACGATAGCTAGTAGGGATAATATAGCAAAGTTCTGCGCAAAGTATGGTAAGATAGCTCCAAGAATAGATGCTGTACAAGTACCAGAGTATGCGAAGAACGCCTATCTCAAAAACGTTACAGAGTATCTAAAGTTCACAGACTTTAGAGATGCGCTACCAGATTATCCGAAGGTTTCGAATATCATCCAGGAGATAACAGAGAAGATTATACGTGGCAAGATAACGGATCCCGACCAAGCACTCAATGAGTACTGTAATATGCTTAAGGAGACTGTTGGAGCAGACAACGTAGTAGAATACCAGGTGGTAAAGAGCTAATAGTTAGATGAATACAAAATGTACACTACATTATTTTTACCTTCCACATCCCCCACTCCTCTACATATCATGTTTAAATGCTAGGAGTAGAGGATAAGAGGCTTTGCCGTCTATTGAGCGTTTAAAGGATATGCTCTTAGAGGGTACAGGTGCTAGACTACTCATACTCCCAGCACTAGCCTTGATAGGCATATTCGTGGTATTCCCAGTTATCTGGAACATCTACATTAGTATGACTAATTACGCGCTCACTGGCCCTAGGGCACGAGCTTACGAGTTTATTGGCTTGGAAAACTATGTACGCATTCTCCGTGACCCGAGCTTCTATAATACTCTTCGCGTCAGCTTTATGTTCACGGTATTCTCGGCCATTATAGGCCAAGCTTTCCTAGGCCTAGGCTTAGCATTAATGCTACGAGCCAAGGAGCCTGAGGGAGTTTTAGGTAAGATTACGAAGGCTCTAAAGATAACTGCTTCCATACTAGTATTCATTGCATGGATTATCCCAGAAGTTGTTGCCGGATATGCTTGGAGCGCCATTACTAGTAAAGGTGGACTCATATCAATGCTCCTAGGAATCAACGATGACGTCTACGTCCGCTACCCCTTCGAGACAATAGTTGTAGCAAATATTTGGAGGGGTACCGCGTTCTCAATGATATTGTTTACAGCGGCTCTCGAGGGGATTCCACAATACATTTACGAGGCAGCTGAAATAGATGGCGCAGGACCCTGGTATAGGTTTAGACATATAATATTACCGCTGATCTCCCAGGCAATCCTAGTAGACTTTATACTCATAACAATCTGGACTTATGGAGTCTTCACCATGCCTTTCATGATAGTCGGCCCGAGTGGTCAGGGCGGTGTAGCTCAGATATGGACTCTCTACGTCTATTATGACGCAATAAACGTTTACGAGGTATCCTATGCGGCCACGGCGGCAAACATAATGTTTCTCATAGTTTTGGCTATGATAATAGTGTATCTACGCGCAATAGGTTACCTTAAGAAGTGGTGATGGCCGTGGTCGTATTAAGGATAGCTAAAATCGTGGCTTTATGGACACTACTCGTAGTAATAGCATTATTCTTCGGCATACCATTAGTGTGGCTTGTACTCTCCGCGTTTGATCCAAATGCTTCACCAGAATTCCGTATACCGAGCACTATATCTCTTAGAAACTTCATGCTTCTAGCAGAACCCGTTAGCGGCGTACCACCTTTAATGTGGATTGTGAACTCAGCGATAATATCTACTCTCGTTGCAACAATAGTTACTATAACATCTATTCTAGCGGCATACGTTCTCACACGCTACAGCTTCCGCGGACAAGGCGCTATGCTTACAGCATTCATAGTCTTTAGGCTTATACCCCCTCTAATACTCGCATTACCCATAATGATACTCTACCGCTCATGGGGTATGATGGATACTATACACGGCCTCGTACTAGCTATGTCTGCACTAATACTACCCTTCACAATGATGATTGCTGAAAGCTTTCTCAGATCAATACCAGTAACATATGAGGAAGCCGCTATGATCGATGGATGTACTAGGCTAGGATCATTCCTTAAAATAACACTGCCTCTAGCGGCACCGGGTATCGCTACTATATGGCTATTATCCTTTGTAACTAGTTGGAGTCAATTCGTACTACCATTAATGATTATTAAAACACCATCACTTATGCCCGCTTCTGTTGGACTACAATTCTTCTTCGGGGAATACGGTAGAGTTGAATACGGTAAGCTCTCGGCTTTTTCAATCCTATACTCACTCCCCGTCCTCATAGTCTTCCTCACAGTTCAAAAATACTTGAAGAGGGGTATAGCAGGCCTTGTATCAAGGTAGGTCTTCATATAATAATCCATATAGTCATAGGGACTAGGTGACCTAGAGTGACCACTGTTGAACTAGACCATATAACGAAGATATTCCCCCCGAAAACAGTAGCTGTGAATGATATAAGCCTTAAGATTAGGGATGGAGAATTCTTCGTACTCCTAGGCCCTAGTGGTTGTGGTAAGACAACTACTCTTAGAATAGTTGCTGGCTTAGAGAAGCCTACAAAGGGTAGAGTATACATAGGTGATAGAGACGTAACAGAGTTGCCTCCAAGGAAGAGAGACGTCGCTATGGTTTTCCAAACCTATGCTCTCTACCCCCACATGAAGGTCTATGACAACATAGCCTTTCCCTTAAAAGTACGTAAAATGCCTAAAGACGAAGTCGATAAGAGAGTAAGAGAGATCGCAAGTCTTCTCGGAATAGAAGAGCTACTCGACCGCTACCCCAGACAACTTAGCGGTGGCCAGCAGCAACGTGTAGCTTTAGCTAGAGCACTTGTCCGCCACCCCAAGGTATGGTTAATGGATGAACCCCTCAGTAATCTCGACGCTCTACTTAGGATTAGGATGAGAGCCGAGATTAAGAGGATTCAAAAGGAGTTAAAGATAACGACAATCTATGTCACCCACGACCAAGTGGAGGCTATGAGCATGGCTGATCGAATAGCGGTTATGAATAAGGGTAGAGTGCTTCAAGTAGGGTCTCCTAGAGAAATATACCATAAGCCGAAAACACTGTTTGTAGCGGGATTCATAGGTACTCCTCCAATGAATTTCATTAACGTGGTATTCGGTTTAGAAAAAGACCACTACGTGTTGCGGGGCAAGACCTTTAAGATAATAATATCCGATGAGATGGGGAGAATAATTGAGAAGAAATTAGGTGTTGACAAGGAGGTTGTACTGGGCATAAGACCTGAGCATATAGGTATCGTAGAAGATCGTGGGAGACGTGAAAACAATATAGTTGAAGCCGAGGTCTACGTAGTTGAACCACTGGGTACGGAGACCATAATCAATGTTAAGTTAGATGATACTATAGTTAAAGTTAGAACCATTAAGGAGGTAATGTTTGAGCCTGGGTCAAAGATAAAACTATACATTGACCCGCAGAGAATATACGTGTTTGATCCAGCAACTGAAAAAGTATTGGTTTAGCTAACCTCGTAGAAAGCATTAGATGATAAATAGATTAAGGTAATAACGTGGTAAGATGATTATAAGGTCTTATTTTACCTATAGCATGTATAACCCCTATACAGTATGTCTAGGTCTTGGTAAAAAGCATGGTGTGAGAGAATGGCTGATACGAATAGGCTCCTAGAACTCCTTGAACTAGTAGGCCTCCGTGGCTATGAGGCTAGGGCTTACTTAGCGCTAATTGAAATAGGTGAAGCTTCTGCTTCTGTTATCGCATCTAAAGCTGGGATTCCTCAGCCGAGAGTATATGAGGTATTAGACTCTTTGTTGAAGAAGGGGCTTGTAGAGGTTAAGATAGGTAGGCCTAGAACTTATCGTGCGCTATCACCAGATGTAGCATTGAACCTCTATGCGAAGAGATATATTGACGACGTGTACTTGAGGATTAAGAGGTTAATAGACGAGTTATCGAAACTATACTTGTCTAGCGTACATGAACGTGAACCGCTCATATGGATAAACTATAGTCTTGACTCTGGGTTAGAGAAGGCGAAGAAGATACTAGCCGATATGAGATATGATGGATTCCTATCTGTTAGTGATAGTATACTTGATAGGTTGTGGGTGGCAATATATGAGAGGCTTCGAAGAGATAAACACTCAATACTAGCGGTAACGATTATAGGCAAAGACGTTGAGGAAAAGATAATCAAGCAGGCAATGGCTATAAACCGTGCAGAGATAAGGAGACTGCCTACTGGTATACTGCAGGTTCTTGAAACCGATTTATCAGATGTAATGTTGTTGACGGAGAACTATACAATGCATTCACGTGAATGGGAGCTCGTCTTAATAATGAATGAAATATACTATTTCGGGTACTGGAGACTAGCTGAAACAATTAAACCAGTAGAGGTGGAACGTGGGGAAAAATTCATCACTACTCACCACTGGCTAGCAATGGATGTAGCATTGAGGGCATTAAATGAGGGATACAATGTGAGAACCAGGATTAAGGGATACAGGGTCGGTACAAGGAAGCCAGTAGTAGTCGAAGGATATATCAAGGAGATAATTAGGGCGCCTGGAGACAATGTCCGCACCCTTGTTGTTGAGACGCTATCAGGGGAAAAAGTGGAGGTAGGTGGTTTGGGAGCGTCTATAGAGGATGTTGAAGCCAGGTTGATCGAGCTACGAGTAGAGTAGTATCAAATTGTAGTAAAAAGGAGATTTGTTGTAATCGGTTTTTCTTCTAGTTAGACTCCTAGTACTTCTTTGATTAATGCTGCTCTCATGTACATTCCGTTTTGTGCTTGCTGGAAGTACTTGGCTTGCGGTAGGCTGTCTACGCTTGGGTCGAGCTCCCATGTTCTTGGTAGTGGGTGCATTATTATAGGTATTTTCTTAAACTTTGATAGGAATTCCTTGTCTATCTTATAGCTTCCCTTCAGCTTCTCGTAGAGGCTTGGGTCTGGTAGTCTCTCTTTCTGGAGTCTTGTAACGTATAGTACGTCTAGTTTCTCTATTACTTGGCTTACATCGTTTACCTTATAGTATGTTACCTTGCCCTCAATATTCTTTATAACGTCTTCTCTTATCTGGAGTGGTTCTGGAGCAATATAGTATATCGTGATGTTCTTGAACTTTGAGAGCAGGTATGAGAGGCTACTAGGCGTTCTACCGTATTTGAGGTCCCCCATTATACCAACAGTTAGGTCGTCTAGCCTACCAAGCTCTCTCCAAATAGTATAAACGTCTAGTAATGCCTGGGTTGGATGCTCGTTCCAACCATCGCCTCCGCTTATTATTGGTGCTTTTATAATGGGTGCTATTTCTCTCGGGAAGAAGGGTTTCTTCTGCCTCAAAACTATTACATCTGGATTATAGCCATCGATAATCCTCAAGGTGTCTACGTCTGTCTCGCCCTTAGCTAGGCTTGAAGTGGAGACATCGAAGTCTATAACTGTTCCACCGAGGCGCACCATAGCGTACTGGAAGCTCAGCTTAGTCCTAGTGCTGGGCTCTAGGAATACTGTTGCCATTATCTTACCCTTAGCGTAGTCTAGGATCCCCTTCTCATCTATTTCTTTACGTAACTGCTCAGCAACTCGTATTAGGTGTTCAACTTCTTCTCTCGTAAAATCTAGTGCGGAGATTATGTCTTTACCCTTAAGTGAAACCACGTCTTACACCTTCTCGGAGGGTTTTTCTGAGAATGCTATATTTAACACTCAGTATAATAGTATTACTAGAATTAATACCTTTCCTCCCAGATTTAACACTATTCTAGTCTTACCGAATATTTTAGATAAACAATAATATGTAACCAACGGATGCTGTTCCTATAAGGATTGGGGGAGGAAGGGAAAAACGTGATAGTATGAAATTGTTTACTGTATCTTCTTTTCCTTCATTTCCCTAAGCTTTTCCGCAGCTAGTTTTATCGCTTTTACAATGTTGACATAGCCCGTGCAGCGGCATAGGTTTCCGCGTATATAGTCTCTGATTTCCTCTTCTGTTGGGTTCGGGTTTTCTTCGAGGAGCTTCTTTACCACCATTATGAAGCCTGGTGTACAGTAGCCGCACTGGATTGCAGAGGCTTCTAGGAATGCTTTCTGTATTAAGTCTAGTTCACTGTCTTTTGCTAGACCCTCTATTGTTGTAACGGTTTTACCGTCAACGTCTACTGCTAGGGTTAGACATGAGAGTACTGGTTCTCCATCAACTAGTACTGTACAGGCACCACATTCTCCTATACCGCAAGCATATTTTGGTCCAAGTACTCCCAGTTTTTCTCTCAACACGTTTAATAGGAGCTCGTTGGGTTCTACTTCTACTGTAACTCTTCTACCATTGAGTATGAAGGATATTGTGCGAG
>JALWGO010000196.1 GCA_027038805.1 Thermoprotei archaeon | reverse complement strand
GGTTTCTTGTTGGAAGCGATCACAGGGTTGTCATCCCATTATCTGCTGTTATAGGTGGCCTCGTATTATTATTGTCCGATATTATTGCAAGGATACTATCATTTTCTACTGGTATTAGTGGTATACCAGTGGGTGCTATAACGAGTATGATTGGTGCCCCATTCTTTGCCTACCTATTGGTTAAGAGGATGAGGGGTACGCGGTGAAGCTACGGGTAATGGATGTAGAATTCTACTATGATTCTACTCCAGCTTTAAGGAATATAGTTTTTGAGACTAGTGAAGGAGAGCTGACCAGCATTATTGGTCCTAATGGTGCTGGTAAGACCACCTTGCTAAAGATTATTGCTAGGCTATTAAAGCCTAGGAAGGGAGTTGTATACGTTGATGGAGTTGATTTATGGAGGCTTAGTCCACGAGAAGTGGCTAAAAGGATTGCTTACTCGTCTACTTATGTAAGTGAGGGATTTAATGCAACAGTACTAGACTACCTGCTTACAGCTCGTTATCCTCATACTCATCTACTCTCATTAATAGAGAAAGAAGAGGATCTAGGAGTTATAGAAGACGTCTTATCAAAGCTCGATATATCTCATCTAGCCGATCGTAGACTAGATCAATTGAGTAGTGGTGAACTCCAACGTGTTCTAATAGCTAGACTGCTAGTACAAGAGCCCAAGGTCCTCTTAATAGATGAACCTACTGCCCACTTGGATCTACGATACCAGTTAGAGTCTATGGAGCTTTTAAGAGAGATTACTTTAAGGGAAAACCTTGTAACAATTATAACCACTCATAAGCTGTGGATCGCGGCCAAGTATTCTGATAAAACCATTCTCTTAGACAAGGGTAGGATTATAGCACTGGGCTCTCCCGAGGAGGTTATAACGCCGGAAAACATTGTTAATACCTACCGGGTTAGAATAAAAGTATATAGGGATCCGCAGCTAGGGCTGATAGTTGTGCCATTAAAGCCTGTTTAATACAATCTTACTTGCTCTCAAGCTTCTCTATTGCTTTCATGAAGTCTACTGTATACTTGTTCTCATCTACTTCGATGATAGCGTCTTCCGAGCCTCCAACGGCTTTCGCTATAACGACATAGTAGTTTATGGGTGATACAAGCCCTGTATGTGAAGCCTTTTCCTCTAGCTTATTGATTATTCCTCGTATACTGCTTCTAGAGAGGTTACTCCATTTTACTTCTATGAATGTTGTGGATTTCCCAGGGTCTCGTACTATTATGTCTATTTCGAGTCCTCTATGCCACCACTTCCCGGCTTCCACAGGCTTTGTCTTTAGTATTCCCATGTGGTATAGCTCGGGTATTGTTTGCTCTACTATTAGCTCGAATACCTTTGCAACGTATTGGTCTAGAGTTTCTTTTACGGCTTCTACTGCTTCTTTAACGTAGCCTGCTTCTACTAGTCCTCTATTCCTTATAATATACTTGAACCAGAAGTGGAAGTAGTTGTCGGTAAAGTATAGTCTGCTCTTCTTCTTAAAGCCTAAGGGTCTACGGTACGCTATTATTTCTAGCTCCCGTAGAATACCTATATAGTGGTTCATGGTTCTAGGATCAACTCCGATAATATTAGCTATTTCCGATGACCGGTTATATCCGTCTGCTAGAGCTTTTAGTATAGCCATGTAGGTTCTAGGCTCTCTTACCTCTTGTCTAAGAAAGTCTTCTGCTTCCGTTAACAAATAACTTCCGGGTGATAGGATTTCATAGAGTAGTTCATCTATGTTTTCCTTGTTGTATGCGTATTTTAGGTAGGCTGGAGTTCCTCCGAGTATGCTGTATCCCTTAATGGAGTCTTCTATACTCATTTTATTGAAGAATCCTAGGGCTTGCGGAAACCTTATGGGCTTTAACTTTATGCTACTTGTTCTCCGGCCGAATAATGGGCTCTTGTATCCTAGTAATTGTTTCTCGAAGAACGATACAGCTGAGCCACTGAGAACTAGTTTTACGCTTGTATTAGTTAGAATTGTGTCTATTGCTTTTTGAAGCCTTGAGACTATTGAGGGGTCCGCTTCAACTATGTATTGAAACTCATCTAAGACTACTACAATTCTATTGTTTCTTTTATCTACGGCTATTCTTACTATTGCTTCAACTATATCGTTAGGAGTCCATATTCCTAGCTCTCTTCCTATAAGGGTTGAGAACTCTTCTGATAACTGCTTATATGATAGCTGCGAAGCTATATAGTATATTCCTCTCTTATCCCTAATCCATTCTGATAATAGTCTAGTTTTCCCTATTCTTCTTCTACCATAGACTATTATTAAACTGAATCCTGGTTTCCTATACTCTTTCTCCAATAGTTCTAGTTCTATACGTCTATTGATAAAGGGTATAGTACTCGTGTTTATCCCCGAGAAAATAGTAGGATTCGTATCTAGAAAAGCATATCTAGATATGCTTATTTTGATACGCTATATATCTTGCGATATAATATTATTTTTGCTAGATCCTCTAGGGCTTCTAGCGCGTCTATAGCCTCATAGATGTTTTTGGCTGCAGCGATAACTCCGTGGCCTAATAGGATTAGAACACGGCACTTCTTCGCCTCTTCTCCGACACGTTTTGCTAATTCTACTGAGCCTGGTGGGAGTCTTTCTATTCTTCCAACACAGTCTCCTATGGCATAGTATGCTTCTACATACTCGTATGGCTCTATGTCGAAGCCTTGTTCACCCACTATTAGTGTAAGAGGGCTATGGGCGTGTACTACTGCCTTAACCTCGGGGTTATTCCTGTAGATTTCAGCATGCATCCTATACTCTATGGAAGGTCTATGTTTACCCGTCCACTTACCGTCAAAGTATACTATAACCATGTCATCGGGCTTCAAGTCGTGTTTAGGTAACCCGCTTGGTGTTATGAGAAAAGCTGTCTCACTAATCTTTATGCTAGCGTTTCCTCCGCGAATATTAATTAGACCCCTATTGTATAGAAGCCTCATTGCCTCAGCTAACTGTCTCCTAGCTTCAGCTATTTCCTCTGCGTTCATGTTGATCAACTCTTAGAGACTAGTATCTCACGGTTTCCTATTACTACGGGTACTATTATTTCATCAACACTTCTAGCAAACAATGTCTCCATGAGCTTCTCCGGGTTCTTCTCATCAATAGCCATAGATAGGGAGGGATCAAAGGGCAGCATACCCAGGTATTGGACGTGTAGTTCTCTGGCAAGTTTTTCTCCTACGGGCTTGCCTAGAGGATATATTGTTTTACCGTCTACCTTCATGTACGCCATATTCTCTACTAACCCCATTATCCTAACCCGCAAATCCCTGAGCAATAATATGGTTCTACTAGCAACAACTCTTGCTAAAGCTGAAGGAGTCATTATAACTAAGGCTTCTCTCTCAACGGGTATAAGAGTCGATGAAGCTATTACTTCATCACCAGTGCCTGGAGGCAAGTCTACTATAAGAAAATCAAGTTCCCCCCACTTGGTTATTGCCAGTAGTTCGGTTATAGCATCTCTCTTATTCTTGCCGTGAATAGGTACTGGTCTATTCTTAGCAAACAAGCCAAGGCTCATAACCTTTACTCCAATAATAACTGGTGGTACTAGTCCCTCCTTACTCTCCTCAGGCTCATAGCCCTCTATATCAAATATAGTTGGTATAACTGATCCATGGAGGTCTAGGTCTAGTAGTCCTACAGCATAACCCTTAGAGGATAATAGCAAGGCTATAGTTGCAGCCGTTACACTCTTACCAACACCACCTTTACCGCTTCCAACTAGGAGGACATAGTCTACCTTTGAGAACTGTTTCTTAATAGCTTCGAGTCTAGGATCAATAATTGAGCTCATTGTTTCCCACCTTCTTCTAGTTCGAGTACAACCGATTTAATCCAGACACCCCTACCAGCAACAATCTCTATATCGGGGCTACCACATCTTGGGCAGCGAATATAAGTTGAAACTAGCTCAGGTACATAGTGTACAGGATTCTCGCATTCCTCCCCAGGTTTTAGGTCTGGGCAAAAGATTCTCTTCAACTGTTCAAAGGCTTCACTAAAACCAAACTCATATCCACACGTATTGCATTTAAGCCTAGCCTTCTCCTCCTCAATCACGACATTTACCTTACTGCCCAACTCTTCTTCACTTAAAGTGATTATGGCGTCTCTTAGAATATCCTTGTCTATTTGAGATAATTCGCCGACAACAACTCTTACCTCTCTAACACCTTTAGCCTCCTTTTCATCCATAATCTTCTTCAAGGTGAGAACTACTCCCGAGGCAAGACTCCATTCATGCACGGTTCATCAAACCTACAACTCTATATTTGCGTGTACAGCACGTAAATCCTCTTCCGTTTTACCTAGCCTCTCCATAAGCTCTACTACAACCGAGTCGAGAAAAACCATAACGGTATCCTCGAAAAGTGTTCCAAGAGGAGCAAGTGGTTCATGTATGCCTAAGATCTGTCTAGCGAAATAGTCTTCCTCACGTGCAATCTTAGTCCTACCCGGAACCTCTACAACAATATCAGCTATACGTGCGAGAGGACTATCAGGATAACTCGTTATCGCAATAACAGTTGCGCCAACTTGTTTCGCCGCCTCAGCTGCTGTAACTATGAGCTTCGTCCTACCAGAACCAGATATAGCTACAACAATATCTCCCCTACCTATGCGTGGAACAATAGTTTCTCCCAACACGTAGACAGTATACCCTAGATGCAGTAGACGCATAGCAAAAGCTCTTCCAACAAGACCGCTCCTACCAGCACCCATAACAAGTATCTTCACATTAGGCTTACCGTAAACTTTAGTTAAAGTATCAACCATTCTCTCAAGTTGTTCTCGCTTAATCTCGCGTGCGGCAGCTATGATAAAATCCGCTATGCTATACATGGTTTTGTAAACGTTTTCAACCATTAATCAGTCCCGGGTGAAACTAGTTTGCCCTAGGATAAAAACTAAGTGTTACATAATTATTCTCATCTGGTTCGAAGAATTATCCACTTTTTCAATGAGCTTTATTTAAGATAATACTGTAGAAATATAAAGTTTCTTCTAATCGAGAAGGAAATTGTTGGTGATAAAATCTATAAGCATAATTTCTACACGATAAAATCCCAGAATAAAGGTAAAAAACATAATGGAAACCAGAGAGCTATTCGACCTACTAGAAAAACTGTATAAGACAAGTGTACTGGGGTTAAGCAGGCTTGCAAGAGCCCTAAACATATCATATAACAAGCTATATGTTTTTATTAATTCTCTTAGAAGACTAGGCTTTGAAATAGTCCCATGCATGAATCTAAGGTTCATCAAACTCGGTATAATGGTGGTATTAAGCGACAAACCTATAGTTGATGATTGTAAGCCTTTGTTCCCTAAAGGCTATTTCGCCCTCCTCTTGGTGCCACTCGATATAGAATACAAGGATATGAGGTCTATTATAGGTTCATCGGTAAGCTCCTTGAAAGTCTATCTTATAGAAGAGGCACAGTTATCGAAACCTATGCTTGCAAGATATAATGTTGATAGCAGTTTTGAGACCCTTAGAAAGGAGGAGGTATGGAGGAGTATTTTAGAAACAATTGATAAAATAAATAAGAAGGAAATAGAGCATGTAGATTACTCTAATATAAAATATGGTGAAAGGTATAGGATAAGCAAGATAGATTTAAGAATAATGAATGAGCTCGTAAAAGACCCCTTCATTTCATCAAAGAAGCTTGCGGAGAAACTAAGCATATCTGTGGGGAAACTTAGAAGAAGAATGGTTATGCGTATAGAACCATTAATGAAGGGATACAGGGTTTTATGGGCACCATATTATAGACTATTTAATGCAGTATTATTCAATGTTCTTAGAGTTAAATCTATTCCTTCAAGAATTCTCTACGAAATACTATCAGAGTTCCCTTTATCGATTTTAACTGCATATAATTCAAGCGAAGACATAATCGTTAACGCATTACTCGTTGACAGCCTAACATATGATTATGCTAGAAAATATTTTAGAATTGCAGAAAGAGAGTATGATATAGAGATAACAGATTCTTGGGGCTACCTATACTCTGGAATAGAGAAGCATGTAATACCGTGTAGGGCTCTAGTAGAATACGATAAGAGGTCTAAAAGATTTCGATTAAAAATGCCCTCCACTAAGACCACTAACACTGGGCTATAGCTTCAAGTACCTCGGATAACTTGTTTACCACTATATTAGCGTTACCCGCGAGCTTTGTAGAGCAGTTATATGCTATACCACAGCCAGCGAGTTTTATCACACCGATATCCCAGTCAGAATCCCCCACATAGATGGTCTCCCTTATACTTACCCCGTAGCGTCTAGCAATCCACAGTAATGTGAGAGGTTTCCGGTAGGGAGGCATGCGTGCGCGCTGGTTATCCGATACGACTCCATTGCTGGTAAATGTTATTGGGTTAGCAATCCAGAAGTCGAATCCATGTTTACTTGCTATTTTTTCGGCTAGCTGGCCTATACCAGCACTTATAATGCCTACTATGAATCCCCGTCCCTTAAGCTCACCTACAACTCTACCAACGTCGTCGTTTACTTTTACCCCGTCTATGGCTTCGAGTAAGTCTTCTCGTCTAAGCTTTCTGCCAAGTGCTTTATTCCATAGCTCTATATCTCTCTTTATCCATTCATTATAGTCTATCCGACCCCATACATAGTCTAGGAAGTTCTTCCTCCTAGAACCCATGGGTACGCCAAAATAGTCGTGAACATGTTCCCAACTACTCCTAGATTCTGTTAAAACCCCGTCTAGATCAAAGGCTATTAACCTATATTTCCTAGTGGACAACTCTATAACCACTTTAACCATATCTAGGCTAGGAGTACTTGGATGTGATAAAAACATTGTGCTCTAATCAATTATTAGGATGCCTTATTCTAAGAGCCTAGCCGTAATAGTGCTTCAATTACATCTATTATCGTGTTAAGGCTGAGCTTCTTCTTAGACCCCGTTACCTCTAGGTCTAGGTTATATGATTTATCTACGGGATCATAGGAGACTATTACTCTACCGAGTCCTCTAATAGTTATGCTTAGAGTCGTCCCTATTCTCTCAACTATAGCTCTATCCCCAACCACGCTAGTTATTTTATCGAAGGCTTCCTCTACTTCCTTTAACTCTTTCTTTTCCTTACCTAGTGCTTGAAGCCTTGCATCAATTGCTTCAACTATCTCTGGAATATCCTTGTACTTCTCTTTAGCTAAACGCAGTATCTCATCAACTAAGTCTATTTTACCCGCATCCTTTAGAAACTTCACTAACTCATCGAAATCCGGGCTACGCAAATAGTCTACTAGCTTCTTTACATCTCCTCCAAAAGCAGAGAACTTGTATTTCTCCTCAGCTTTCTCAATCATCTTCCTAACATCATCTGCTACTTGTTTTACTACATCCATTTTAGACGCTAGGACATAGTTTACAATATGTCTTAGGAAATCAACCTTCTTAGCACTCATGAGATCAACACCCTCTTAGAGCTATTTATACGTGTTAGGATTGTTGGCGATACAGCCCAGTATAATGGTATATTTATTGATTAAAAAGGTAACCTTCAACACTCTACTAGTAAGCCCAGATATTTCCGGGTTCGATCAAGGTCTCGTTTTCCCCACGGACCTCCTCGACTCCTATCTCTTCCAGCCTCCTCGACTCTAATACTCCTACAATATTTATTGTAACATGTGTTATTATGCTTGGAATAATAGTGTTTAAAGTGAGTACAGGTAAACCTAAAACGAGAGCTATAGCAAAGATAACTAGAAGTCCCTCCTTCTTAACCGATTTCAAGTGGGCTAGCATGAATAGGATCGCTGATAAGACGAGTGCTATTAAGCCGTTATTGAATACTATTTTAAAAGCATAGAAGAAGAACCCACGGAAAATAATCTCTTCCAGAATGGGTGCTAGGAAGAAGAGAATTAAGACTAAGATGATAGGATTAATAGACTTTATAGTTTCAACTGGGAATTTCATAAGGTATTCTTCTCCTATAATCCTCGTACTAGCCATTAACACTATGAGGGATAGTCCAATAGAGCTTAGAGTCCATATAGTAAACGCCAAGTCTAAACTAGCACCAAAGAATACCTGCAGGGGTACTCCAAGGATAGGAGAGAGACCTAGAACTGTTAGTAAGGCCGCAAGTTGTCCTACACCACCAGCAACTAGGAGATTTATCGAGTATTTCCTAAATACTTTTACACATGCGAGAACATACAGTGTTGAAGCTAAAGCCATTATACCGATAGAACCTAAGCCCAAGAGAAACAATAATAGTGGATTAAGACTCATAAGTCTAAGCCCTCCACTAGAGGAGATAACCTATACTATTAACTGCTTCGATCAACTTCCACGGACCAGGATATACTCTAGCCTTTCTCCGAGAAACTATTATCTCTTTACCTGTTGCTTTATCGACTACCCTCTTAGAATACTTGTCCCATACTATCGATGAACCAAGCTTTTCCCAAACACTTATACCACTAAGATCTATGCCTTTTTCCTTTAACTCCACTAGTTGTCTCCGTAAAACTGGGCGATGCTCCCTCCACAACCCCCTCATTGATGCTAGGCTTCCAATAAAGTTTCCAAAACCTATTCTAGCTCTATACAAAATGTATTCGCAGACTTCATCAAGGTTTTCTAGCTTTATTATCTTAGCATCAAATAACACTTGGTGACCTAGGATGAGGCTCATCCGAGAGGACACAATACTCGGTATAATACTGAGCAGCTTCTCAACTCTACCATTATAGGGCGGGTTAGATAATACTATGAAGTTTGCTTCATCACTAACAATGTATGCACCGAAAAAACCGTACCTTACAACAACTTGATAAGCCGCTACAAGTAGTGATGAATGTATCCTAAGATCCCTCGGCTTCTCATAGTGCCTCGGTAAACGGTGAAAGCCTACACCATCAACTCTTATAGCAAAGGGGGCTTTTACTTTAAGACTAATCTCCCTAGACTTATACTTCCCTTCTAATACTAGGGGATTTACTTTGAGTAATGCTTCCTCATATAATCTATTATCGTTCAATCTCCACCCCACTATATTGCTATAGCTATAGTAGCGTGGGGATAGTTGTATATAATATTATTCTCTAATAATATTCCTATGGGTCTCGTCTAGTAAGTCCTTCTTTTCCGGATGCTTTGTAAAATAGTATACCACATAACTACACAGTGGGACAATCTTTAACCCGTTTTCCTCAGCATACCTTATAGCGGCTTTAACAAGCCTAGCAGCATACCCTCTACCTCGCAGCATTGGAGGAGTATAAGTTGACTCCAAGAACATTCTATCCCCTTCAACACGATACTTTAATACGGGTTTATCCTCCCCAGGTAAATCAATATAGAATAAATTCTCAGTCCTCTTAACAACTACCTTATTAGTCATTATACTTCTGCCTCACTCAACACTGGCAAGTATACCTTAATATGCATTAATAATGAATATTGCGTAGACGAGAACAATTGTCTACTATAGGAATCTATCAAAACCGTTTTATACCCAAGAGTACATTAGAGAGACCTGGAGAATATGGAGGAGAAGTATTTGGCTACACAAAGCATTAATAGAACAATATATCTAGCCTCTAAACCCAGTTCTTCAATTAAAAATAAGAGCCATACCTATGTGAGAGGGAACGTATTTAATGCCTAGAAGAAATGCCCGTAAAAGAAAGGAAAGAAGAGGAGTATACAGCGTAGACGTACAAAAATACAGTATTTATCCACGAATACAGAAGCCAGCAGAATATACTACATCAGCCCAACAGCTAAGACCAGGGAAAACAATAGAAGTAGACATAATAGACGTAGACGAAAAGAATCGTGGAATAGCAAAATATGGCAACTACCAAGTACTCGTACTAGGCCAGGCAACTGTAGGAGACCGTGTAAAAGTAAAAATAGAGCAGATAAGAGGAGATACC
>JALWGO010000195.1 GCA_027038805.1 Thermoprotei archaeon | reverse complement strand
GAACATTCTCTCAAAGGCTGCCCATGGATATACCATCCAGGCGCCGAAGAAGTCTATTGCGAGATCATATTTGCCTCCAAGATACCACTGGTCGCTCCAGTAGCTCGGAGACTCTGGTGTCGTTAACTCTACGTCGATTCCAAAGGCTTTGAGCTCATTAGCTATCTCCTGGGCTGCGGCATCCCAGTCAGTCCAGCCGCCTGGAGCAATCATTGTTAGCTTGAATGGCTGGCCGTCCGGTGTATACCATTTACCATCCTTGTATGTGAAGCCGGCTTTCTCTAATAGTTGTTTGGCCTTGTCTGGATTGTACTGGTATTTTTCTAGTACTCCAGCCTTGATTAGGTCGTCTATCCAGCTCTGTGAGAGTTTTATTAGCCCGGTTGGGTATTCAACTGGTTCAAATAGACCCTTACCGGCAGCATCTGCAACCTTCTGTCTGTCAATAGCATATGCTATTGCTTGTCTTACCTCGAGCTTCTGTAGCCACTTATTGTTGAAGTTGAATACTAGTGCAAAGCCAGACATATCATAGATTGTTGCTATGCCAGCGAATGGTTTCTGCTGTAGCTCTTGCTTAACCTGCGGTGGCATCATGAATACGTCGTAGTCTAGTTTGCCTGCTCTATAGTACTGCCATCCTACTTCGTTGCTCGTTATATAGGGCATTACGATCTTGTCTATGGTTACCCTGTCTGCCCAGTAGTACTTGGGGAACTTTACTAGTACTACCTCGCTACTGGTTATCTTGTCGAACATGAATGGCCCGGTACCAATAGGCTTCTCTGGCTCATAGTCTATTAAGTTCTTTAGTATCTGCGCCATCTCGTCCTTTGTCTTAGCCTTAGCTATCTGTTCAGCATATTTGCCGTAGATGTGGTAGGGCCCAGTTATTAGGCCGTCAACGAATAATAGGTAGTGCATTAGCAGGTATGCCCACTTCTTTACATGGTATACTACTGTGTAGTCGTCCTTACATGTCACGTTATCGATATAGTTCCATATCTTTCTGCCCTGAGCCTTATAGATCATTAGTGTCGTCCACACGTCCTTACATGTAAATGGTGTACCATCATGCCAGTAAACATTCTTTCTGAGGTGCACTATAACCTGGTTGTGTGCTTTATCAATCTCCCAGCTCTCCGCTAGCTGTGGGAAGTATGTATTGTTCATCTTGTTCCAGAAGGCTAGTCTCTCATAAATCAAGCCAGTAATCACTATACTCTTTGGCGCGAAGGGGTTATAGCGTCTCGCTGGAGGCGGCTGCCACCATCCATGCGTATACAATGTTACTTCTTTCGTCTGAGCCATTGATGCTAGTGGTGCTACGAGTGAAGCTAGTATTACACCTAATAATATTATAACTAATATTCTCCCCTTCATAATATTCAACCCCTACAAATAGTACTCTATTCCAAAATATAAAAACAATTAACTCAATTAAAACTTTTCGTGTTTACCTCTCATCGGAAACATTAAAAATTTAGACTAAACAAATATATTTTCTAAAACAACTTATAGGTGAGGGCCATAACGTTTTGGACAAGAATACTAGTTTTCCAATACCTTTCATAATACTTTAAAGTGATCGCTGCTGCCTCCTATACTCCCATGTTATAGCTAGTATGAAGATAACTAGAAGTAATATTCCAAGCAAGTCAACGGTATATGCTGGGTCATTTGGGCTTAGTATTGGTAGGGGGATTAGTGCTAGGATTATGAAGGTGAAGGCTACTGCTAGTAGAGCCCGATATAGGTGGGGGTGCATTACTTCTTTCCCCTTGTATAGAGGTGGCACGCCACCCAGTGGTTGGGCTTTATCTCAACTAGTTTTGGTACCTCCTTATCACAGGGCTCGAAGTAGTAGGGACATCGGGTATGGAATTTGCATCCCGGTGGGGGATTGAGGGGGCTGGGGATATCTAGGCTTCTAAGCTGTAGGGGTTTCCTCTTACGTGAGAGCTCTGGGTCTGGTACTGGTACAGCAGACATCAACACCTTGGTGTAGGGGTGTAGGGGTCTCTGGATTACCTCTTCGGCTGGCCCCATCTCCACGATATTGCCGAGATACATTACCGCTATTATGCCTCCGCCTTTAGCGGCAAAGTATCTAGCGGCTCCAAAGTCATGGGTTATGAAGAGGTAGGCTGTTCCTATCTTTTTCTGGAGGTCTAGTAGGAGGTCTAGGATATCTATTCTAAGCGAGACGTCTATCATTGTTATTGGTTCATCAGCTACTATTAATTCTGGGTGCACACTTATAGCTCGCGCTATAACTACCCTCTGCCTCTGTCCACCCGAGAGCTGGTGGGGGTATTTGAATAGGAAGTCTTCTGGAGGCGTTAGGCCAACCATTTCTAATAGCTCAGCCGATCTCTCCAATAATTCCCTTCTCGTCTTAGCTATACCCCACCGCTTAAGAGCTACTGAAAGAGCCTGAAAGACTGTTTTAGTGGGATTGAGGGATGAGAAGGGGTCTTGGTGGACTATTTGGATATTCCTACGATACTCGCTGTATTCTCTACCCTTTAATTTGAGGACGTCTTTTCCCTTGTAGAGTATCTTACCCGCAGTCGGCTTTATGAGTCCAGCTACTGTTTTCCCCAGCGTTGTTTTACCGCATCCAGACTCGCCTATGAGGGTTACTATTTGTCTCCTACCGATAACCAGGTCTACTCCATCAACTGCTTTAACATATTGTTTCTTCCCAAAGAAGCCTTTCCTAACCGGGAAGTAGACTTTAAGGTCTTTAACCTCTATTAACGGGGGCTCACTCATGATCCTATTTCACCTCTCCCTCTCTTTTAACGTGGAGCCAACATGCTACGAGGTGTCCAGGCTTCAATTCTATGATTGGTGGCTCCTTCTTATGGCATATATCCATAGCGTACTGGCATCGTGGGGCAAAACGGCAACCTGGTGGAGGGTTTCTGAGATCCGGTAGTGTTCCTGGAATAGACTTCATCTCTTCTATTGGTCCTACTAGGCTGGGTATGCTTTTCATCAAAGCTATACTGTAGGGGTGTTTGGGCTCCTTGAATACTGTGAAAACGTCTCCTACCTCGAAGATCTTGCCTGCATACATTACTGTTACACGGTCAGCTATATCGGCTATAACGGCTATGTCATGGGTTATGAATATCATAGTGATACTAG
>JALWGO010000194.1 GCA_027038805.1 Thermoprotei archaeon | reverse complement strand
ATTTTATGCGGGTGAAATAAAATGTATATTGTTGTCGGGGTATCCGTGTTTAACTGATTCTCCCTTACCACTCTATATTCCCGTACTCTTCACTATTGCTGGCTTAAACATCTATTTAGCTGTAAAGCTTTCTTTAGCGTTATTTGCTAGTATAACGGTTATACCAGTATACTTTTTATCAAAGAAAGTCGCACACAATAGTGTTTACGCTATAATAGTCTCGCTCGTCTACTTGTTTAATCCCTTTACTATGAGGCTGGGAGTAGAATTTCTCAAAAACCTTGTAGCATTGTTTTTCTTAGCCCTCCTATTCTACTATTTCTATAATGTCTTCGTAGAAGGTAAGGACTCGGACTACAAGTACCTATACTTGTTCACATTATTGACTGCTTTGTCACATATCCTCGTCTACGGGATGCTGGTGTTATTTACTATAGTAGCTCTCCTCTATAGTACTGTTTACCATAGAAATGTTTTGAGGAAGCTAGGATACCTCGTAGTCTTTGAATTCCTCCTCATAGTTGCTGGCATCTATACTCCCATCTTGGGCTGGGCTCCTTACTTTAAGGCTATTGCAGGTAGTGGACAACAACTAGTTACCTTTAAGACCATAAACTATGTGAGCCTAGAAGCTCTTCTAGCATATACCTCGATACTACTATTATCCTATACAGCATTATCTGTTAAAGCTAGGAGGTCTATGACTATACCATTACTTGTACTAGAGCTTTTAGCCCTACTCCCCCTCCCCGTGCTTGCTGGTATTTCTTGGAGAATCCTATTGCTCTACTCTCTATACCTACCGTTATCACTAGCATTATCCGTTGGAACTAGAGGAAACTACCGCTATGCTTTAGGAATAACAATACTATTACTGGCGATTACCTCATCTATAACTGGGTCTCTAAACCTCTACAAGCCAGCATTAGAGCCAAGTATTATTAGTGAACTAGAGAAAGTAGTCCCAGATTATTCAAACAATAATACAGTATTTATAGTCCCAGATAAGATTCTAAGACACTGGGTCTTCTTCATAGCGGCTCCCCGTAAAGTATTCAGCGACTACTATGAGGCTATAGCCAGTCTTAAAGGAGAAAGAATGCGAGTAGAGAACCTAGTCTTTATTGAGATATTATATACTCCTAATCCCGAGATAAAGCCTCCAGAACCAAGTCCACCACACACATTATTATATCGCGGAGAATACGTTTACGTCTACGAGATAGAAAGCGTGGTAAGCATTGGATAAAGTCCTCGTAACCGGCGCGCTCGGATTCATAGGATACCATACATGCCTCTACCTAGCCTCGAAAGGCTATAGTGTTGTAGGACTAGATAATGCTTCACGTGGAAGAATTGAGAGAAAAAATAAACTAGAAGAACAAGACATCCCAGTAGAAATAGCTGATATAAGAGATAATAATGACTTAACCAGAATCTTCGATAAATATAAGCCGGACATGATAGTACATGCAGCTGCATTGATAAGCGTTGATGAAAGCTTTGAGAAACCACTACTATACGAAGACGTGAATGCTAGAGGAACCATAACACTAGTATTAACCGCCAACAAATACAATGCAAGGAAGTTTGTTTATATAAGTTCTGCAGCTGTTTACGGAAACCCGGTTAAACTACCCATAAGCGAAGACCATCCAGTAGACCCTCTCTCACCCTATGGTGCCTCAAAGCTTGCTGGAGAACACTATGTTAAAACACTATTCGAAGGCGATGAAGGAGCCGTTACTCTAAGATTATTCAACGTATACGGTCTCGGCCAGAACCCAGAATATGCTGGGGTTATCTCAAAGTTTCTTGAAAGACTAGTGGAAGGTAGGCCCCCGATAATATTTGGGACTGGAGAGCAGACTAGAGACTTCATACACGTTGAAGACGTTGCCCGTGCAATAGAGAAAACATTAACTATTAGACTAGAGGAATACATGGTCTTCAACATTGGCACTGGGAAGAGGATATCTATACGGGAACTCGCAGAACTCATGATAAAGTTGTTCGGCTTAAACCTAGAACCCGTCTATGGCCCTCCACGTAGAGGCGATATCATGCATAGTTACGCTGATATAAGTAGGGCTAAGAGGATTCTAGGCTGGTATCCCTCTATTAGCCTTGAAGAAGGATTGAAGAAGCTTATAGAAGCTTATAGGGGATAACCCTTTTTATCTACTAGTACTAGAACCACTAATTAGATTTAATTAATCAGGTCGGTAGACGTGAAATGCATCGATAAGGGATTCGTTGTATGGTTTACAGGACTCCCGGGAAGTGGTAAAACGACTATAGCAAAAGGAGTAATGGAGGAACTAAGGAGACGCGGATACCGTGTAGAACTATTAGATGGAGACTGGGTGCGTAAAACCATAAACCCAGATGCAGGGTTTACGAGAGAGGAAAGAAATCGTCACCTCTACCGCGTGGCGTGGATAGCGAGACTCCTAGCTAGAAATGGTGTAATAGTACTCTGTAGCTTCGTCTCCCCCTACCGGGATACTCGTGCAAAAATAAGAGAAATAGTTGAAGAAGAAGTACCCTTCATAGAAGCCTTTGTAAAATGCAGTCTAGAAGAAGTCATACGAAGAGACCCCAAAGGACTCTACAAGAGGGCTCTAAGAGGAGAAATAAAACACATGACAGGTATAGACGACCCCTACGAGGAACCACTAAACCCAGAGATAACCGTAGATAGCGAGCACAATAGCATTGAAGAAAACGTGAAGACCGTTATAAAATACCTAGAGGATAAAGGGCTTATTGAGAAGGAGTAGCCATAATAAAATTGAAATAATATACAAAACATATATCTATTTGAATTAGAGGCGTAAACCCGTGTCTGAAGACAAGGTTACAATTAAGATATCAAAAGACGTTTACGAGAAAGCGAGACAATACATTGAAAAATATGGTGGATTCAATAGTGTTGAAGAACTAGTAGAATTTGTGTTAAGTGAAGCGTTAAGTGAAGAGCAAGGAGAGACCCAGAAAGTATACTCTAAGGAGGAGGAAGAAAAAGTAAAAGAACGTTTACGAGCTCTAGGCTATATCTAGGCGTAGAATCCACTTTATGGACTAGAGGAGACATACCGTGAGCGAGAAAGAGAAGACGAGGAGTCGTTATACTACCGTTTCAATACCCGTAACACTATAT
>JALWGO010000193.1 GCA_027038805.1 Thermoprotei archaeon | reverse complement strand
GCCACAACCAATTACCCAGACAACCACGAAATCCTCAACAACCACTAGTAGTCCAACCTCAACAAGCAGCCCCATAACAACTACCACGCAGACAACCACTACTACGACAACATTAAAACAAGCAACAACAACCCCGATAACAACCACACCATCAACGTCTATACAGACAACTACGACTAGAGGAGGCGGAACAGGGTTCCCAACAATAGTAGTGGTCTTCATAGCAGTCATAATAGTGCTCTTAGTCATAGGCTACATACTATACAAGATAAGATTCTCTAAAACCATGGGAGAAACAAGTACCCAAGAACAAGAGAGAAGACATGGAGGTGGAGGAGAGACAAGTATAGTAATGGAGGAGCCCGGAGCCATAGATGAAAGAGACAAGCTTCTTCTAGAAAAAATAGCAGTCAAACCCATGACCATATCAGAACTAGCAAGAGAAACCGGGCTAAGTAAGTCAACTGTTTGGAGAAGGATAAGAAAGCTTGAGAAAGAAGGATACGTGAAGACTCGCGAGGAAGGAAAATACATTTACATAGAAATAACCGATAAGGGAAAACAAGTACTAGGAACCTAAAAGCAAACCAAAACCAATAGTCTAGTCCCTCAATAGACCTGCTTAACGCTTAGAGTGTTCCGTGAAACTCTATCTTGGGGTGAAACGTTCCACTATAAGAGTGGTGGAACAACCTCCTTAGACAGCCACATGTCCTTGGGCCCCCTATTTAAATAAGAACGAACGATAAAGGGTTTCCACGGAGCCCCCAGCCCCTCGGAGGTGTATGGTATGGTGGGATTAAACATGAAATACGATCCCTTAAGTATAATCGGCTTAGCCCTAATATCAGTCATAGTATTATCGGTAGCGTTACCAGTAACTGCTAGTGCTTCAACTATAAGAGTACCAGTGCTTGACCAGCAGTCGGATACAAGTAATAATACTAGTACTATGTTTGGAGTAGAAGCACTAATAGCTGTTCTAGAGTTCAATGTGAAGAGGGTTAGTGCTTTATTCGATAAGTGGAATATAACCGATAACGAGACTTGGGGTAAGCTTAGAGAAATAAATGAGAGTATAGCTAAGGCAAAGACCCTACTAGATGAGGGCAATATTACTGGTGCGAGGGCATTAGCTATAGAGTTGTTAAGAGATCTTGTAAAGCTTGTAAGGAATGTAGCTCTAATACACGCCCATGCTGCTAAGAATATGAGTAAGGAGCAATTGAAACTAATAATACGTATACGTGTATTGAATAAAACTATAGACGTACTCCTAAATGCAAGTAATAAACTAGAAGCCGTAAACAAGACTCTAGCGGTAGAGTATAATGAGACCTTAATGGAGGCACGCAAACTATTAGATGAAGCTTTGAAGCTTGTATACGCTAACAACACTAGTGGTGTGGAGGAGCTATTAGAGAAAGCGAAGGAGCTCATCGAGAAAGCTCGTGGAATGCTAAAAGAAACAGCAATGGTTAGAGTAAAGGAGCATATAAAACAAAACATCGATAAAATCGCTGAGAAGCTCAACGAGACAATTAGGAGACTTGAAGGGCTCGCCAAGAAGCTTGAAGAAGAGGGGTTAACACAAGCAGCACAGGCAATAGAAAACGTTACCATGAGGCTTAAAAAGATACTAGAAGAATTATTAAACAATACTGAATCATTATTCAATGAGACAGTACCTCCTAGAATACTAGTTAGGATATATGAGAACATGATGCACGACATAAAGGAGTTGAAGCATCATATTGATGTTACTGAAAAATATAGTGAGAAAGTAAGAGAACTCCACGGAGGCTTCAAGCATATAGAAAGAGAGAAAGCAAACCTCTCAATGATATTCAATTCTATGAAGAATATGGCTCAAATACTTCCTGGCAAGGCACGAGAGAAGTTAAACGCTATTGCCTCGGGCATGGAGTCTTTAGATAAGGCTATGATTGAGCTTAGGAAAGCTTTAGAGACGTGCAATAAGACTTTAGTCGAGCAGGCAAAGGACGAGGTATTAGCAAGAATAGATGAGATGAAACAGCAATTAGATGATATGAAGAATGCGTTAAAGGGTATCGGTGGTAAGATCGGGCAAGGTATGGGGCCGTTTATGAAGATGCTGGACAAGATGGAGCATGCCCTAGATGAGATGAAGGATAGAGTAGAGGAAATGATTAACCAATCACTTAAACAAGTAGAAGAATGCGAATACCTAGTAGTAAATGTCTCGCAGACTAGTCTCAAGGACATAGAGAAAAAGATAAACAATACAATAGCAATGATAAAAGAATGCAAGCACTGCCCAATGCAGCAGGCAAGTGATGTAAAAGTAAGGTTGGAGGAAGCTCTAAAACTCATAGTGAAAGCTGGAATCCAGCTACGGGCAAACAATACTAGTGGAGTCCTAAAACTACTGGTTCAAGCAAAACATGTTATAGAGAATAGTGTTGAGGAAAAACACATTCCGGGATACATTAAGAGTGAAATAAAGAGAACAGAGGAAATGATTGAAGCCGTTATAGAGCAACTTAAAGACTAAATTTTTCTTTCCAACAAAATATTTTCTCTATACAAATATTTTTCATTCATTAGGCTTAGATATACTTGATAGCAGTGTTAGTTCCAAGTACTGTTTTTAGATCTAGTAGGTATAGGCGTGTTTTTGAGGTATTAGTGGGATTTGTGTCTAAGCTCTATTCTACCGATTACATAGTATTAAAGGAGAATAAGAAGATAAGCTATGAGACCAAGGGTTATAGGATATGGTTTAGGTTTAAGAAGAACAAGATAATAATAGAGTACTATAAGCCCTCGAGAAAAGACTATGATCTATGGTATGTAAACCAGTATCTAGGCCGCATAGTTGCGGGTAGGTATAGTAGGTTTCTCTTCTATATTGCGGCTATAGCATCGCTTGCAATAGTTTCATGGAACCCCGGCTATGCTAATATTGCAGTCCTAATAGTAGGTGTCTTCATAGTCTTAGACTATATAGTCCATGTATACTATAATTGGAGCCTCATAAGACTACACCAAGAAGCCTATAAGAGAGACCTAGCCTACAAGAACTATTATGACGGGGTGAGAGACGAGATACTATCACTAGTAGAGGGTAGTAGAGAGGAACAGTTGAAGACAATAGTTTTCTTGGAGAAGACTTGGTTTAAGAAGGAAGGTAAAAGCGAGCTAATATTGTCTAAGCATCCATTATAGTATAGTCATATATTCTCCAAGAAAATATTATTATAATAGTGATAGGGTCTTGAGAAGGCGTTATCCATCTCATCCACTTGTGGGTGTTGGAGCAGTAGTATTAGATGGAGACAAAGTATTATTGGTTCGTAGAGCGGCTCCTCCAGGTAAGGGTAAGTGGAGTATTCCGGGGGGACTAGTAGAGCTTGGTGAGACTATTGGTGAAGCTGCTGTAAGAGAGCTCTATGAGGAGACCGGCGTTAAGGGCAAACCTGTAGGGGTTATTGATGTTGAAGAATACATTGAGAGAGACCGGAATAGTAGGGTGGTTTACCACTACGTTATAATTGATGTTCTAGTAGAACCATTGGGCGAGGTTTCATTGATTGCACGTAGTGATGCATTGGAGGCAAGATTTTATGGAATAGAGGAGGCTCTTGGATTAGAGTTAACGAGTAGTACTAGAAGGTTCTTAAACAAGTTGTTAGCGTATAGGGAGAAGAGTTATAGTATCATAGCTTTATAGTAGGGTCTTATAGTATTCTCTCAACGTGTTCGCTATATCAGCTTTCTCCCTAAAGGATTTAAACGCGTTGAGCATTATTGTTTGGTATTCTTTTCTATCCTCATAGTATTTCTTGATTATTTCCTGGAGCTTATCCTTGAATTCATGGTATTCTTGCTCGTCTATTTCTCTCGCTCTCGGATCGGTGTAGATGTTTATGAATTCTCTTATATCGTTACCAAACAACCAGCCGTTTACGCCATCCTCTATTAACTCTAATGCTCCACCATCTCTTGACGATAGTGTTGGCACGCCATTTATCCCGGCTTTCATATAGCTTGTTCCACAAGCCTCCCACCCCGAGAAGGGTGTGAATAATAGGAGGTCGCTTCCAGCGAGAATAGTCTTTGCCTTAGATACATCGTAGTCGTGTATGAGTACTACATTCTCATAGGTGTCGTGTAGTTTCTTGAACCACTTGAATGTCCCTATACCCTCCTGGTCGTGTGGGTGCGGTTTACCCGCTAATACTATGATTGCATCTAATTTGCCCGCTGTTTCCTCTACTAGTTTTGCTATAAAGTACGGTCTCTTATACCTTGTCACTCTTCTAGCCCACGATATAATCATTTTTTCTGAACTATAGTCTATGTTCTTGTACTTCTTTAGTAGTTGTAGTAGCTCCTCCTTTACCCTGAGGTGAGCACTCCAGAGACTGGTAGTGGATGGGTTATTGGTTATCTTCTTTATTTCCGGGTGAGTCCATCTCTCAACGTCTACGCCGTTGGTAACGTATTTTATCTTACCCGCGTGGTGGGGAAATACTGATTTAATTACATCTAATTGCTTCTGGGATACAACGAAGGCTTCTTTTGCTTGTGTTAAACCTATCTCTGTTAATACTACTTGAGGTGATGTTAGGGTCCAGCCGAATTCTCTTTCAATGTATTCTTTCGGGAAGGTTGGGTGCCCCCAGGGTCCCGGGGTGTGTATTACTATGCGGTACTTACTGTTTACTGGTAGGATTAGTGTTAGTAGAGCTGTATAGGCTTCCTGTAAGTCTATGTAGTCTATGTTCTCCACGCCTATGTGGTGTTCTATATAGTATGCAGAGGCTTTTGCTAGGAGAGAGTATTTGTAGAATTTTTCTTCAAGACTATCCTCAATGTATATTCTATCGGTTAACTTCCTAGCCCACATGGGGCATACTGCTTCGAAGAAAACTGCTCTAGCACTACCATGCTTATAGGTCCAAGGCCTTATTATCACGTCCTCGTTTTTGAGGCGGATAACGAATTCCTCACCGGGTTTAAGCATCTCATAGAACTCTCTGGGATGATGCTGGGGTTTTGCTACTACTTCTTCTCCATGGAACTCGTAGTCTACGTATCCTCCACGGTAGAATAGGGTTAACACAACATAGTCTAGTCCCAGCCTACTAGCGGTATAGAACTTATCTCCTTCAAGTACCCCTAGTCCTCCAGCATAAGTGTACCCATAGTCTAATGCGAAGTCTGGTGTAATGCTTACAATAGTCAACTTATATGTACCCTTTGCCTAGGAGGGAAGGATATGCATAAAAAACCTTGAGCAATCGTTCTCGTTCCCCTAACAGTGGGAGAAGAATACTAGTTCAAGCTTTCTCTAATAGTTTAACGAACTCTCTCATCCAAGCTGGTATGTCTGGGGGCACTCTAGCTGTTACTAGGTTACCGTCTACTACAACCTCCTTATCCTCCCATAAACCACCAGCAGCTTTCACATCATCTCTGATACCGATATAGCTTGTAAGCTTCCTACCCTTAACAACGCCAGCCGATATAAGGATCTGGGGGCCATGGCATATTGCTGCAACGGGCTTATTCTTCTCGAAGAAGTGTTTAACTATTCTAATAGTATCCTCGTAAATCCTTATTCTTTCTGGTCCTCTTCCACCCGGAAGCACTAGTGCTATGTATTCTTCTGGGTTTACCTCACTAATGGTCTTGTCTACTCTAACACTATACCCGTGTTTGCCCACGATATCCTTTTTCTCCTTAGAAGCTATCTCAACAGTATATCCCAGCTCTTTTAACCTATAATACGGGTATAGGAGTTCTATATCCTCAAAGCCATCAGCTGATATTATGAGTATCTTACCCTTGGCCACGTCTCACACCAATATAGCATAGACTCTCGTGTAAACGTATAAAGATTTTGCTCTCAAGTACCCAGATATACGATGGATTATTGGATCATATGTTTTCCTTTCTATTATTCTCCTTTTCTCTTCTTCTTATATTTAGATAAATAGAAGACCACGATAATAGCTGATACCACGATTATGGAAACTATGGTTGGCTCAGGTATAGGAACCACTTCTGGACTCGTAGTGTCGTAGAGCCAGTCTACTGAACGCGTAGTATAGCCTACAATAGTTACCTCTTGTGAGAAACTAGCTTTCGAGGAAGGAACATAGACTAGGAGTTCATGTGTTCCACCAGGTGTTTTCAAGTAGTCTATTAGGCTGATTAAACTCCAACTCCATGTTGTCCCATTACCTGTATACTCGTAGAGTCTCGGAATATACCCCGCGCTCATCTCTACTAAGTAGTCTGCTCCTATCCCACCTATACTATAGCCAGTAGATGTATTGTTATCCGCATCGATAAAGAACTCGTAGATAGCTGTCTCCTCACCACCATACCATGGTATGGTTCCATTCAACGTGAAGCCTAGGTATAGTCCACTACTGTTTAATGTGGCATTCAGCCATGTGATATCAAGTTCGGAAACACTTACATCTCCGGTTGGATCGGGTTGCTTTATACCCCATACGGGCGTCTTCATGGTTAAATGACATATATAGTAGTCTCCGAGTGGCTCAGCAGTACTAGTGTCGTTCAGTGGCGCGTGGTCTACTTCACCACTGGTATTCTGTGTGTAGATGCGGAAATAGTATTCTGGCTTGCCTCCTATATCGGCTAATGGTATATATACCCCAACATAGCTTGTACCGTTACCTCCAAAAGGTGTCAAATCCTCTATGTAGCCATAGGTGGAATTATAGAGGGCTGCGGTTAGAACACCGCTTCCATTCAACCTTATTACTGCAACGTACTCGTAATCCCATGTACCATTGTTGGCTGAGTCTAGATCAGAATCTATTTGTACAGCCCAGTACTTGTCTACACCTGTTTTATTAGTTATCGTTGAAGCTACCGTGATGTTTACTTCAAGATAAGTTGTATTGTTACCACAGTATACGCTTACTACGTCTAGGTCTCCGAAACCCTCGTCGGGGTCTGCTCCTATAATATTAGCTGTTATCTGGGCATTAGCTGTAAGGATATCTAGCATTAAAGCTAGGATTAAGAAGAAGCCGAAGACTCTAAGTTCTAGTTTTATTCTTGGTGTGACTGTTATTCTATTTCTAAGCATAGCTCTCTATTAATTATCATTAGTATCCAATAATTATAAGTCTTCCGTAAAATAAGTAGATCAGCTAGATAAAACAGTGTTATATAATATATCAGCTCCGGTGGAGGCTCCCCATCTCCCCCAAACAGGGTTTCGGGGGTGCGGAGACGTGCAAACTTCATCATCTAATATTATCTTTATTCTAGTCTGGATACTTTACTGTATCCCTCACTACGTGTAACCATGTATACTGTGTCGGCTGCGTCTTCTAGCTCGCGGTCATGGGTCACTATTATTAGCTGGGGTAATATTTGCTGGGTCTTCTCAATACTCGCCCTCAGTATTCTTACTAGTTCTCTCCTCCGCTCTTCGTCGAGATGTATTGTTGGCTCGTCGAGTATCATTGATTCTACTCCAGCTCCGACTAGAGCCTTCGCAAGGGCTAGGCGTAGGGCTATTGCAAGGGCTACTCTCTCGCCACCACTTATTGCTTCTACTGGTTGTTCTCCCTGAGGTGTTGATACTGTTATATTGAAGTCGTCGTCTAATGCTACGTCGCTGAATTCTAGGTTGAATCTAGATACAATGTCTTTTAGATAGTATTCTATTAGACTTCTAGCCTGAGCACGGATGATTTTCTGTAGACCATCTTTACCGTAGAGTTTCCGTATGTTTTCTAATAGTTTTAGGTAGCGTTCTATTCTCTCTTTTTCTTTTAATGCCTTCTTGGCTTTCTCCCATTCTTCTCTTCTCTTCTCTATTGTTTCATTGAGTTCTCTAAGAGAACCCTCTATTTCAGCTACTTCCTTCTGTAGTTTAACGAGTTTGTCACGTATTTCTTCTACGAGTTCACGTGTCTTAATGTATTCTTCTTCGCTATAGTTTAGTTCTCTAAGCTTTTCTTCAACTACTTTTAAGTTGTCTTCTCTCTCCCTTAACCTCTTTAACACGCTATCATATTCTCTTCTCCGTTGTCCGAGCTTTGATGCTTTCTCCTGGAGCCTACCTATTTCTATTCTTAGTAGGTGTAGTTCATCGCGTAGCTTATCGAAAATGCTTCGAGGCTGGCCAAGTTTTTCTTCAACATTTCTTATAATCTCTTCTAGTCTCCTAGCTTCTTCAAGCTTCTCGTTTAGTTCTCTAAGTTTTTCCTCAAGGCTTCTTTTCTCTGCTTCTAGTCTCGTTTTCTCTTCGTAGTATTTTTCTAGTTCTTCTAGTTTCTTCTTCTCTTCTTCGTAGCGTTGCTCTGTTTTCCTGTATTCATTGTATTCTTCTTCTCCAAGCCTTACCTTTTCTTTTAGTTTTTCAATGGTTTTTTCTAGTTCTTTTAATTCGCTTATTATTCTCGTGAGCTCTATGTAGTCTCTTTGAGCCTTCTCTACCTCTCTATCTATTCTATCAAGCATAACCTTAATGTTCTCCTTGTCCTCAACTAACTCTCTTATACGCTCTTCCAGCTTCTTCTTTTCTTCTTCGTATTGTTTGATTAGTTTTTCCTTTAAAGTAGGTGTAAGTGGCTGTCCGCAGAGAGGGCATCTATCTCCTTTAATACTCTTCAAGTTACTTATTCTCTCCTCGATCTCCTTGATTCTTGCTTGCTTAGTCTTTATCTCGGCTTCAATGCTATTGTATAATTCTAGGTGTGTTTCCTTCTTCTCCTTTAATTCTCTAACTATGTCTCTGAGTTTTTCTAGAACCTTGTCTAGCGGGAGGAGATGTAGCATATATTTTGAGGCAATTTCTCTTACTCTTTCTTCTAGTATTTTTATTCTCTTCTCTTTTTCTTCGAGTAGTGTCTTAAGTCTATTGTATTCGAGTATTCTCTCTTTAAGCATTTTCAATGATTCTTCGAGGGCTCTTATACTTGCTGTAGTTTCTAGGTATTCTCTAACCTTTTCCTCTATTCCTGTGAGTCTGGCTATGAGTTCTTCTAGTTGTCTCCGTTTCTTTTCTAATATTTCCTCTATATTGCCTAAGGCTCTAAGTCTTCTTAGGGCTTCTACTCCATCTTCTACTATTGCTAGTTTCTTGTACTTTAATTCAACCTGTTTTAACTTGTTGGCTGCTTCTAGTGCTTCTTTTACTTCTCTTTCTAGTCGTTCTTTTTCTTTCTTAAACCACTCTATTTCTCTTCTGAGAATCTTTGCTCTATTATTTAGTTCTCTAGCCTTATCCCTTTTTTCTTCGAGAACGCTTAGTTTTTCCTGGAGCTTCTCTAATTTTTCCGCTAACTTTATGGACTCGGTTTTCTTTTCAACTAGTTGTTTTTCTAGTGTCTCTTTCTTCTCCAATGCTCTTCTCAGTTCTTCTTCAAGATATTTTGCTCGGCTAGCCTCATGGGATACCGTTATGTGGAGTGATTTCCACTCGTTTATTATGTCCTTCATTTTCTCGTAGGCTTTCTCCATTCTCGTTAATCCCAGTAGTTCGGCTAGGGCTTCTTTGCGTTCACTTGGTGTTGCTGTTACGAATTTCTCTATTTCGCCTTGTTTTACGAAAACGCTTAGCATGTAGGTTTTACTTGATACTCCGAGTATTCTTTCTATTTCATTATTTACTGTGCGGTCTCCTCTAGCTACGAGTACCCATTGGTCTCCATTCTTCTTTTTCAAGTATGTTTCTGTTTGTGCTGAATCACTACTTGTTCTAGTAATGGTTCTTTCAACCATGTATTCTACTCCATTTACAATAAACCATACTCTAACTCTAGCTCTACTCCGCTCACGGTTTATGAGGTTAACAATCTTTCTCCCACGTGTATGTTCTTTAAATAAGCCATAAGTTATCGCATCAATGATGCTTGTTTTACCAGCACCATTGGGTCCGACGATAACAGTTATACCTGTATCAAAGTCAACTCGGCTCTGCTTGTGGCTGATGAAGTTTTCTAGTTCTACTCTACGGATAATCAATTACTATCACCACT
>JALWGO010000192.1 GCA_027038805.1 Thermoprotei archaeon | reverse complement strand
ATGCAGATACAGGATAGAGGGAAAACTTTACCGGAAGCAAGAGCTGGTATGTCAGTAGCTATATCGATAAGAGGAAACATAATGGTTGGACGACATATAGATGAAGGTGACGTAATGTATACTGATATACCAGATAATCATGCTAGGACATTGATCTCAAAGTTCCTCGAGGATCTTAGTGATGATGAGAAAATGGTGTTAAAGGAGATAATAAAGATTAAACGAAAACAGAACCCAACATACGGATTTGTAATGGGAGTAAAATTCTAGACCTTTTTAAATTTAGTCAACTATTTCGTTAGGCTTGAATATTAAATTTATCTCTCTCTCCGCTGTTTTAAGCGAGTCGGATGCGTGAACTACGTTTTTGGTGATATCTAAGGCATAGTCTCCTCGTATACTGCCAGGTGAAGCTCTTCTACCATCTGTTATACCTATCATAATCCTAACGGTTTCTACTGCGTTTTCTCCTTCTAATACCATGGCAACAACGGGACCTGATGTAATAAACTCTATTAAATCGTTGAAGAAATGCTTGCCTTTATGCTCGGCATAGAATTCTTCTGCTAACTCACGCGTAAACTTAAACATTTTTAAGGCCTTTATCTTAAACCCCTTTCGCTCAAATCGCGAAATTATCTCTCCCACTAGCCCACGGGAGACAGCATCGGGTTTTATCATTACATATGTTCTTTCGACAGTCACATTCATCGCCCCTTTTTCTCTATTTCTATATAGTTATTAGCCTTGATTGTACTTTAACGTGAACGTGCTTCTTTAAACTTTACCGTCCACTTTAGCCTGCGCGGGTCTCTACCCATTTTATAACTCTTAAAACACTTACTTGAACAGAACCAGAGGACAGTGCCATCGTTTTTTACATACATTAAACCCGTACCAGGCTCTATAGGCTTCCCACAAAAGCTACATACATGTACCTTCGGCATCCTCTCCACGCTCCAGAGCCTAATCCTAAGTAAAGGTTTTTAGGGTTTACGGATTCATATATGCAAAAGAACTTTAAACCTTCCTATACTCGTATCACGCTAGGGGTGAAGCCAGAAGATGAGTGCTAAGAAAAAGACATCACCGATAATAGAAGAAATAGGATTTCCAGCTGAAGTTATACAGCTCATCGGGAGAACGGGTGTAACTGGCGAGATAACGCAAGTTCGCGTAAGAGTACTTGAAGGCAGAGATAAGGGAAGAATACTAACGAGGAACGTTAAAGGACCCGTTAGAGTGGGAGATATACTAATACTTCGTGAAACAGAGAGAGAAGCCAGAAAGCTTACAAGCCGTAGGTAAAGTATCTTCAATTCTACTTTAATATATCAGAAATATCCTAGCAGAATTATTGTATTTTTAGTTTAAAAAATACTTGTTTGATAATATCGTGTTGACTTAATATTTTTATTGCTTCTTAAAGGCTAGGTTATTTTCCAGTCTTTGCTCTTATCTCATTAACCTCGCGGATTATTTCGTCTACTAGCTCCTTAGCTGCACCCGGATCTATGATGCATGCACTTGCTGCAGCTACTTCTATTCCTGCTGCTTCTCCTAGCTTCTTCTTGCTTGGCACGTATACGTATGGAATCTTCTTCTCATCGCATAGTAATGGTAGGTGGGCTACTATTTCAGGAGGATCTACGTCTTCAGCTATTAGTACTAGTTTCGCTAGACCTCTTTCAACTGCTTTTGTTACCTCATTTGTACCCTTCTTTATTTTTCCACCAGTTTCTCTAGCTTTTCTTAAGGCTTCATACGCTTTTTCTGCAAGTTCGGGGGGTACTTCGAATCTTACGTAAAATGGTTTGGACATGTTCATCCTCCTCCCTATATTTTGGTCGTCGCTAAGAACCGTATTATAAGCGTGGAATATAAGGGTTTAGCTGTACTAGAAGTTTGAGGAGAAAGTAGTTATTAGTCGTGAGCGTAGTAGGCTATTATTTTCTCGCCTATACTATGTATTCTAGCGAATCCTACTCTCAAGAATTGTACTATAGTATTCTCTTTAACAGTTCTCGTATAAGACTCGGCTCTCCCAATTATATGTAGTAATTTATCTCCCAAGGGTTTCTTTAGCACTAGTTCGACATTATCGTTGAGGGGGACCCATTGTATTATCGGTAGTTTTTTGCGCCTAGCCTCCTCTAGTACATTACCCTTATACACTGCTACAATTGTTTTATTTATTTCATCGATATCTTTTAACTCAAGGTTTCCTAGATCCATTAACCTAAATCCACTATGCTTCCTAATCAATTCTACATCATTTGATGAAATATATACTTCTAATGGGTCTCCTTCTAATACTATTTTTCTCTTACCGAGACTAGTGTTGGAAGGGTGGAGTGGAATTTCTATTTCTATTCTATTGGGTGCGTTCTCTATTATTAGTTTGACGGGATCTGGAGTGAACATAAGACGTATTGCGATAGGGTCTACTATTTTACGGTTAACTGCTGAAAGGTTCTCGTAGCTTATTACGGCATCAGTATGTTTTACGCCAACCTCCATTATTATATTTCTAATAGCTTCCGACGTTATACCTCTCTTTCTTAGTGCACTTAATGTACCAAATCTAGGATCATCGTAGCCTTCGTAGTCCTCCTTCTCCATTAACTCACGCATCTTAGACTTACTTAGCATGAAGCCTTCAAGTTTTAATCTACCGAAATGTATTGCTTCGGGATAATCCCATCCCATATGCTTGTATAGGAATTGTTGCTTTATAGTATTTGTTTTATGCTCTTTAGCTCTAAGAATATGTGTTACACCCATTAAATGATCGTCTACAGCAGCTGCAAAATTGTATGTAGGCCACACAATATACTTGTCGCCCACTAGAGGATGCGGCGTTTTAGACGTATCTATTATTCTAAAAGCAACCCACTCCCTAACCGACGGGTCGGGATAATCTAGAGGAGTCTTTACACGGAGAACAGCCTCGCCCTCCCCAAAGTATCCCTCAAGCATTTTATCCCAAAGCTCTAATTGATCCTCAACGGGTTTGTCTCTATGAGGACACGGTTTTCCGCTATTACGGTATTTCCGGAATTCCTCTGGTTTACATAGATCTACGTATGCTCCGCCTTTTTCTATTAGCTTTCTAGCAATGTCATAGTATATGTTGATCCTTAATGACTGAATGTATTCTTCATCCC
>JALWGO010000191.1 GCA_027038805.1 Thermoprotei archaeon | reverse complement strand
CTATTATGTTGTAGCCTTTTTCGAAGAGGTATTTAGCTGTAGTATAACCTATGTTTCCAGCTCCAACAACGAGTGCATCGATCATTTCTAGGCATCAGCCTCTAGGAGAATATGACTGCTTAGTAGTATTAATGTATGCTAGAAGCAATCTTTTATGTGCTGGTACCGTATTTTGTTACGGTAACTCTAGTTGCGGTACCAGTTCATAGACAGGGAAATGGAGCTAAACATACTCGAAAAAGAATATCGTTCAAAGGGAACCAGACTAGTAATAGTCTATGGGAGGAGGAGAATAGGCAAGACCTTCCTACTAAACAAGTTCGCCTCAAATAAGAAACACTTATTCTACATAGCTATAGAGTCCTCGAAAAACATAATATATAGGGATATATCAAACAAGATCTCAACCCTCCTAGGCAAACCCATAGGACTATTAGAGAATATCGAGCAAGCACTAGAACTATTAACTAGAGAATTCAAGGATAGATTCCTCGTAGTCTTAGACGAGTTCCAATACATAGTTGAAGCAGATCCAGAAACACCATCACGTCTACAGAGGTTCATAGACTTAAACCCCAATACAAACCTAGTAATAGTTCTCAGCGGTTCAGCTGTATCGTTCTTCGAGAAACAATTACTAGGATACAAGAGCCCATTATTCGGCCGGAGGACAGCATCAATTCAGCTAAAGCCGCTGAGATTCCTCGACACCTGGAGGTTCTATGAAAAATATAGTGCTTTAGAAGCATTGAAAGCCTATGCTGCTTTCGGCCCTACTCCTGCCTACGCTAGATACGTTAACGACGACTTAGACGTATTCTCCAATATACTGGATAATATTTTGAGACCAGGATCATACCTCTATGATGAAGCATTAAACTTTATGCGCCAAGAATTCCGTGAACCATCAACCTATGTAGCCATAATTAATGGAGTAGTTGACGGGTATACTAGACCCGTAGAACTCGCTAATATTGCTAGAATAACGTCTAAGACTATTACAAAGTATATAGAAGTATTAGAGAAACTGTTCATCATAGAAAGAGTATACTCGCTTGGACGGAGGAGAGGAAACGTCCAAATAGAAGTAATCGACCCATACTTCTACTTCTGGTTTAAATACGTTAAACCATACATGAATCAATTAGAAAGCGGTGATGAGGAGAGAGTCTTAGAAATAGTTGAAAAAACCTACAACGAGTACCTAGCACGCATAGTTGAAACCCTAGTGCGTAGAGAACTATTACTAGATGCTATATCTCTAAACCTAATCAATGCGGAAACTGGTAGAGTAGGGAAATGGTGGTATAAGGGAGAGGAAATAGACGTGGTAATAACTGGTAGGAACATGTGTCTCTTCGCTGAAGTAAAGTGGAGCGGCATGAGTAAACAAGAGGCTCTGAGAGAGGCTAGGATACTTGAAGCAAAAGCTAGTCGAACAGGCCTACAGAAGAGTGTGAACAAGTATGCGGTAGTAGCTAGAAGAATAGAGGGTATAAGGAAACCAGTTGAAGAGAAACAACAATACGTTCTAGTAGACCTATTAAGACTATTAGAAACCCTTAAGCAAAAACATACAATGTCTTAAAACATTTATAAAAACCCTTAAATACTGTAAGAATCCTCCTTCTCCGCTAAGAAAATCACCTATTCACCTGGGTATGCCCTATGGTTGAAGCCTACGTGTTAGCTATAGTTGAAACAGGGAAAGAATACGAGGTAGCAGAAGACCTAGTAAAACACCTTAATGTAAGAGAGGTTGCAATATTATATGGAATCTATGACCTACTCATACACTTGGAAGCCGAATCCCTACCCCAACTAGATAAAATCGTAACCGAGATAAGAAGTGATAAACGTATACGTCAAACCTCGACACTCATAGCAGCAAACATCCTACAAGCCTAATATTCTGGGAGAACAAAGACTCTCCCATCACTACACTTACATTCTATGAATCTTATACCATAGATTTTCTCCAAAAACTCCCTCGTAACTACTAGTCCTGGTTCCTGATAAGCTAGTACTCTCCCATTATATAGTACGAGTACTCTATCGGATAGGCTCAAAGCCTCCCATGGATCATGAGTTGTATATACTATAAGGATATCTTCCTCGTAGGCAAGCTTCCTTAGAACCCTTAGGACTAGATGTTTGTTGCCTAGGTCTAAGTGACTAGTAGGTTCATCTAAGAAGAGAATCCTGGGCTCTTGGGCTAGTGCGCGAGCTATAACAACGAGTCTTCTCTGACCACCGCTAAGCTTTGTTATAGGCCTATTAGCTAGGTCTCTAAGACCGAGTAGTTCTAATACACTTAGAGCTCTCTCTAAATCCGATTCGCTTGGAGCGGAAAGGTATCCTACATGAGGTGTTCTCCCAAGCAATACGTATTCGAGTATAGTGAACGGGTACGGTATACTAGGTTCCTGGGGAACCCATGACACGATTTTAGCGTACTCACGCCTATCATAGCTTACTGGAGCTCTACCGAGAACTCTTATCTCACCCTTCACTGGTTCATCGAATCCTAGGAGGAGTCTCATTAGAGTAGTCTTACCACTACCATTAGGACCTAGGATCGCTACAACTCTCTCATCCTTCACGGCAAAGGATACTTCTCTTAAAACCATTTCATCCATACCCGGGTAATGGTAGTAGACGTTGTCTACAATGATTTTCTCCACTATTTCTCGCCTCCTATAGGCTTAGCATACCTTAATATAGCCATAAACAATGGTGCTCCGAGAAAACTAGTAACAACGCCTAAGGGTAGTTCTGTTACTATAAGGCTGCGAGCAATATCATCACATAGTAGGAGGAGGATTGCTCCCACTAGAGCTGAGCCTGGAATAACCCATCGGTTATCATAGCCTATAAGCCTGCGCGCAATGTGGGGTGATAATAGGCCTATCCACGATATAACGCCTGCAACAGCTGTAGCTGTAGCTGTTACAAGAGTTGAAGCCACTATTAGGGCTAGTCGAGTCAACTTAACATTTACTCCCAGCGCTCTAGCCTCGTCATCGCCTAGTGCTAAGACGTTGAGAACCCATCTCAACGCTAAGACTACTATCGTGCCAGCTATTATTAGTGGTAGAGCATAGGTTACTTGAACCCAAGTAGTCCCGGCAAGACTCCCCATTAACCAGAATACTATTTGGGGTAGCTTGT
>JALWGO010000190.1 GCA_027038805.1 Thermoprotei archaeon | reverse complement strand
CGTGCTACGGGTGTTGATCCGGCAAAAGCTATAGCTGAACACGTAGTAGAGCTTATACGGAGATGATGAATAGCAAACCATGGGTCAATAATAGTGGATGCCCTAGAGCTCTCACCCTGATCCCTTTCTATGACTAGTTGTTGTCTAGATGCTTAGCCTTCTCTCTTCTTTGAGCATTCTCAACACGTATAAGGTGTTTGTAGCTAATACTCCATCAACTCCTCCTATACGGTCTATTACTTCTGTCAATTCTTCCTGTGTTCTCGTGCGTATCTTTGCCAATCCAATATATTCTCCAGTGACCTCATATAATTCTACTATTTCCTTGAATTCCCTAAGTTTCTCTAAGACCTCTTTATACTTCTTTGGATCTATTTTAATTAGTGTAAACGCTAATACCTTGTAGCCTACTTTAAATGCATCAACGTCAGCATAGAAACCCCTCAGAATACCTTTTTCCTTTAAACGCCTAACCCTTAAGTATATGGTTGCTTCGCTAACATTGAGCATGCGGGCAATTCTACTATATGGTGTTCGAGCATCTATTAATAATATCCTTAGTATCTGCTTATCTGTTTCATCGAGTATGTAGTAGGACAAGCCCGGTCTCCCAGACAAGTCTTATTTCTCATATATTGATTATTAAGGGGGTTTAAGCCTAATAGTTCTTAGCCCCACACAATGCTTGAGAGAAAAATGGGATTAGATGCCATCTCGCTTAGCCCTGGGTGGACTTGTTGGCTAGGCTTAAGCTAACCTATGATCCGAGCGCTACTAAAGCTGTAGAATTAGTTGCGAAGACTATAGGGTTAGATAAGGTCTCAGAGAACAATGTTAGGGTTGTACGTAGTCGTAGAGCTAGGACTAGAGCCTATGCGCGAATATACGGGTTACCTAGACCCTTCCAAGTAGGCTTCAATCTTCCACCACTTTACGTGATAGAACTTGTCGAAGAGAATTTCTCTAGACTAGACTGTACGGGTAAGATTAAGGTACTCATACACGAGCTACTCCATATCCCGTCTACTTTTAGTGGTAGTCTTAGACCTCATAATAACTTGTTTAGGAGCTGGAATATTAGGAGACTCTATAATAGGGTAGTAGAAGCGGGCCTCGTTGAAGAGCTATGTAGCCTACTATGAGACTATTATTTGTGCTCATGTACGTGCATGTGATGATCGTGATCGTGGCCGTGTTTGTGTTTTCTTAGTCCTTCCCTAAGCCTCATTTTCGTTGGAGAAGTCGTCTTGTAGCGAGCATAGGCTGTTATCGTTGTATCCTCTATGTTTTCTTCTGCCCATACTAGTCCGTAGTCGTGTCGGCGTAGTAGTTCTGGTAGCATTGATATCATCTCTAATGTTCTCGGACCCTTTAATACTATTCTGACTTCATCGTTTGGTTTCAAATCGTTTTTTAACTCGATTAACTCTGCTTCTACTTCTCTTATAGATGATGCCGTTATACTATGCCTTAACTTGCTTGGGGTATACATTTGTATCCTTAACCCGGAAGCCTTATTCTCTTCAAGGCTATTATCTAGGGGATATTTAAGGTTATAGTAGTATAATATAGCGTGGCGTAGACTGAAATGAATACGAGAGAACTTGTTTCAAACATATATGTTGAAGCCCTACATGCAAGCCGTATTCTAAGAGAAGTAGTCCATAAGACCCCCTTAGACTTCTCTCGAACCTTCTCCAAACTGACTGGCGGGAAAATCTACATGAAGCTCGAGAACCTTCAGCGAACCGGGGCCTTCAAGGTACGTGGCGCATATTATAAGATATACAAGTTACCCGAAGAACAGAAGAAGAAAGGTGTTGTAGCTGCATCAGCTGGGAACCATGCCCAAGGAGTAGCCTTTGCGGCAACAGCAGCCGGGATCCCATCAACTATAGTGATGCCGGAAACCGCGCCTATAAGCAAGATACAGGCGACGCAGGGTTATGGGGCAAAAGTAGTCTTGTATGGAACTGTATACGATGACGCATACCGTAAGGCTCTCGAAATAGCTGAGGAAACGGGAGCAGTATTCATTCACCCCTTCGACGACCCCGATATTATCGCGGGTCAGGGATCCATTGCAGTTGAAATCCTAGAAGAACTACAAGACATAGATATCGTAGTAGTACAGATCGGTGGCGGGGGACTCATATCAGGGATAGCTTCTGTTATAAGGAATACTCTCGGAGACGACGTAAAGATAATAGGCGTAGAACCAGCAAGCGCTCCAAAAATGAAGGCCTCCCTAGAAGCTGGTAGGATAGTAGAGATTCAAGCTAAGCCCAGTATAGCTGACGGACTCGTCACTAAGAAGCCCGGTAAACTAACCTATCAGATCGTCTCAGAACTCGTAGACGATATAGTAACTGTTACAGACGATGAAATAGCACACGCAATACTAATGCTCTTAGAGAGAAGTAAGACCGTAGCTGAAGGAGCAGGTGCTGCAGGACTAGCTGCAGTGTTAAGTGGTAAAATAGATGTTAAAGGCAAGAAGGTTGCTACAATTATTAGTGGAGGAAACATAGACGTTACATTATTGTCGCGTATAGTTATGAGAGAACTCGTTAGACAGAAACGCATAGTCATTATGAGGACAAAGCTACCCGATAGACCTGGAACCCTTAGAACTCTCCTAGAATATCTTGCGGAGGCACGGTTAAACATTATAGAGATAAGCCATGATAGATACGATCCACGCTTAGAGCCGGGATGGGCTGAAGTCACAATAATTGCAGAGGTACCGCAAATAGAGCGTTTAGAGAGACTTGTAAGGAGACTCGAAGGAATAGGATACGAAGTAGAACTAGAATACTAGCAGTTAACAGGGGGTTTTCTTGACCTCTCTTTACCGTGTAAGAGTACTTGTTGAAGCAGAGGACCCGTTAAAACTTAGAGGTGTTCTCGAGGAACTATACGCTTCCATAGAGGGCGTTGAGAAAATCGGTGGAGCAGCGATATGGCATATTGAAGACGTATTGGTCAAGGTTATAATACCTAGGATAGAGAGGTCACAGCCTCTAAGCCCCATGAGTATACCCCGCGGAATAATCGTTGAGTTTTCTTCAACTAATCCCGGAAAACTAGTAAGGATTGTAGGGGATATTGTAAGGTTTTTTAGAGAGAGACATGTTCTTGTAAGTCTACTAGAATAATAACTGAATCGTATTGAGGCGGCCGGGTTTGGTAAAAGTAATCGTACTTGCAGGAGGCTTTGCTACGAGACTACGCCCGCTTACACTCACTAGACCTAAACCACTCTTACCGGTTCTCGATAAACCCTTACTTGACTGGATAATAGATAGTCTTAGAGACTCGGGATTTGAAGATATCGTGTTATCTCTGAGATATCTCTCCCATCTAATTAAGGAGCGTTATGGGAGTGGAATAGACTATGGAGTAAACATAAGATATGTTGAAGAACACCGACCTCTAGGTGATGCTGGCCCGATAAAACTCGTTAAAGAAGAGGTAGGATTGGATGAGACATTCCTAGTAGTCTATGGAGACATCTTTAGCAACATTGACTATAAGATGCTCTTTGACTTCCATAAAAGGAAGGGTGGGCTAGCTACCGTTGTTTTAACTAGAGTAGAGGACCCATCAAGATATGGTGTAGCAGTATTAGATGAGGAGAACCGTATAACGGGCTTCATCGAGAAACCCGAACCCGGGAAGGCACCATCTAACGTGATAAATGCCGGCGTATATGTCTTTGAACCCGAGGTAACAGACTATATTCCAGAGAAGACTCCCTCTAAGCTTGCTAAACACGTTATACCAAGACTCGTAGCTGAAGGAGAAGTATACGGTTTTATCCATGAGGGCTTGTGGAGTGATATAGGGGTTCCAGCAGACTATTATAGAGCTAACATTGAGGCCCTCAAATACTTTCATCCAAAGGGCTATATATCCAATAAAGCTGAGATAAGTAGCGATGCCATTATAGAGCACCCGTCCTTCATATCAGATAATGTTAAGGTTGGCAAAGGATCCAAGATAGGGCCTTACACCATCCTTGGAAGAGAAACCATTATAGGAGAAAATGTTCGCGTAAAGGGGAGTATTTTCTTCCAGAACGTTATGGTTGAAAACTCAGCTGTTATAAGGAGCAGTATTGTTGGTGAGAGATGCTTTATTGGTAAATGGGCAAGGCTTGAGGAGGGAAGCATTATTGGTGATGAAGTAGTATTAGATGAAGAAGTCCTTATCGCTAGGCGTGTAATCATATTGCCGTTTAAGGAGGTTAATACCTCTATTTACGAGGAAGGCAGAGTTATATTATAGAGATAGCCTAGTGTTTTGAAGAGGGAAAAAGGATTCTATTATTTCTTTTCTTTTAGATTTGCTTGTGCCGCAGCTAATCTGGCTATCATTACACGGAATGGCGATGCGCTCACGTAGTCTAAGCCAGCTTTGTGGAAGAACTCTATGCTCTTCGGATCTCCTCCGTGTTCGCCACATATTCCTACTTCTAGGTCTGGGTTAACTTTCTTAGCAGCCTTTACAGCCATTTCTACTAGTTTGCCAACGCCCTTAGTGTCTAGTGTTTGGAACGGGTTGGCTGGTAGTATTTCTAATTCTATATATTGAGGTAGGAACTTGTTTTCTGCGTCATCGCGACTGAAGCTGAAGGTTGCTTGGGTTAAGTCGTTGGTTCCAAAGCTGAAGAATGCTACATGCTTGGCTATTTCGTCGGCTGTTAGGCATGCTCTAACTGTCTCAATCATTGTTCCTACTAGTATCTCGTATTCTCTTCCATCGCTTGTCTTGTAGGCGTAGTGGCCTGGCTTGTCTTTTACTATGAACTCGTAGCCGTATTCTTTTGCTACATCTTCTAGTGCTGGTTCTATAGCGTGTTTCTTCACGAATACTATCTCTTTGGCTTCAGCTACTTGGGGCACCATTATCTCTAGCTTGGGGTTCTTGCCCTCCTTGATGAGCTCTGCTGCTGCCTCCACCATAGCCTTGGCTAACGCGTAGTAGATTTCTGGATAGGTTACTCCTACTCTAACGCCACGGTGACCCATCATTGGGTTTGCTTCTTTTAATGCCTTGACACGCTTGTATAGCCATTCTAGTTTTTCTATTTCTTCCTTGGGGGCACCTTTCATCTTCTTCTCATATATTTCTTGTAATAGTTCTTCGGGTGCGGGTAGGAATTCGTGGAGTGGTGGGTCTATTAGTCTTATTACTACTGGTAGCCCGTCCATTACTTCTAGCATTTCCTTAAAGTCTTGTCTTATCATTGGTACTAGTTCTTCGAGAGCTTTCTTGCGGTCTTCAACGTTTTCTGCGAGGATTACTTTTCTTAGCACCTCTAGTCTCTCTGGTTTACGGAACATTCTCTCGATACGTAGTAGTCCTATACCTTCTGCTCCGAACTTGCGGGCTAGTTTAGCATCTTCGGGTATGTCGGCGTTTGCTCTAACTCCTAGTCTTCTGAACTCGTCTGCCCATTTCATTAACGTGTCTAGTTCTGGTATGATTTCTGGTTCTATTGTTGGTACTTTGCCTATGTAGACGTAGCCAGTGTTTCCGTCAATTGTTATCCAGTCTCCCTCCTTTACCTCGATGTCTTTGCCTCTCACCCTGAATATTCTCTTCGAGTAGTCTATTACTATGTCTTCAGCTCCAACTACGCTTGGCTTACCGATAGCTCTCGCTACTACTGCCGCGTGGCTTGTCATTCCTCCACGGCTTGTTAGTATGCCCACTGCTGCATAGAAGCCGTGTACGTCGTCTGGTTTTGTCTCAATTCTAACGAGTATTACTTTTTTACCTTCGCGTGCCCACTCAACAGCACGGTCTGGGTCAAAGACTACTTGACCAGATACTGCTCCAGGCGAGGCTGGTAAGCCCTTGGCTACCGGCGTGGCCTTGGCTTTGGGATCTATTCTCGGATATAGTAGTTGTAGAACGTGCTCGGGTTTTACTTTTAGTACGGCTTCTTCTCTAGTTATAGTTGGCTTCTCAGCGATTAGCTTGCCTTCTTTTTCGGGTAGGTATTTCTTGCTTATCAATTTCTCAACATATTCTTTGTCTAGTGCTGGCTTAGTAGCCATTTCAACAGCTGTCTTAACTCTTGCTAGAGGCGTCATCTTAGCGTTACGTGTTTGTAGTAGGTATAGTTTTCCTCTCTCGACAGTGAATTCTACGTCTTGTACGTCCTTGTTGAGCCATTCTAATAGTTTAGCTGCACCATAGAGTTGATCGTATAGTTCTGGGAACTTCTTCTTAAACTCTTCAATGTTCATTGGTGTACGTATTCCTGCTACAACGTCTTCTCCCTGTGCGTTTGGTAGGAATTCTCCGTAGAGCTTGTTTTCACCAGTAGCTGGGTCTCTTGAGAATGCTACTCCCGTACCAGAGTCCCAGCCCATGTTTCCGAAGACCATTGTCACAATGTTTACTGCCGTACAGTCTGCTATGTCTGGTGTTATATTGTTCATTAACCTATAGAATATTGCACGCGGATTCATCCATGAACGGAATACTGCTTTTATAGCCATTTCCAATTGTTTCCACGGGTCCTGTGGGAACCCTCCTGCCTCCTTCTCTATTATCTTCTTGAATTCTTCTACCGCTTCTTTTAGCCCTTCTACTGGTACCTCTGGGTCTTCTTTAGCATTATATTTCTTCTTTATCTCTTCCCATTTCTCTGTGAACAACTCCTCGTTTATGCTTAAGACTATTTTACCAAACATTTGCAGGAATCTACGATAAGCGTCATAAGCGAACCATTCATTATTTGTCTGCTTTGCTAGTCCTTGCACGCTTGTATCGTTGAGTCCTAGGTTTAGTACCGTGTCCATCATTCCGGGCATCGATACTGCTGCTCCACTCCTCACGGATACTAGTAGTGGGTTCTCTATGTCTCCAAACTTCTTCCCTGTCTTCTCTTCTATTTTATGCATATATTCTCTCACTTGATCCATCAAACCATCTGGTAGGTCTAGGGAATTTATTATCTCCCATATCTTTGCTATGATCTTATCCCTTACCTCTGGGGGAGGCTGCCTCTCGAGTTCCTTTACAAGCTTGTCTAACTCCTCTCTTCGCGGAGCATAGAAGTCGCGACATGCCTCAGTTGTTATCGTGAATCCCGGGGGAACTGGGAGACCTAACTGGGTCATTTGGATTAGGCTTGCTCCTTTTCCTCCGAAGAGCTTCTTGTTACGCCAGTCTCCTTCCTCGAATAAGTATACGTATTTCTTGGGGCCAGGATTACTTGGACCACATACCATGGTTCAGAATACCTCTGTGGTCTGGGTAAGGTTTTATGGAATAAAAGTTTTCTTAGAATTCTACATAATAAAACACTTATAATAAGATACAATTATCGTCTTACGATTCCAGTCTATAGTGCTTGCAAGATAAGCGTTATCACGACTGATAATAGGCCAGTAACATAGATTCCATCAAAGGAGCCCAGCCCACCAATACTTATACTTGAAGTCCCAGATTCCACCATGTCATTTATTTTCAATAAGTCTGCTCCTATAAGCGTCCCCAAGCATCCAGCAATATAGGCTATTGGTCCAGCGTATACTAGTGGTTTGCCTAGTGCTTCAACTATTATGAGGCTTGTAGAAGAGGATACTATTGCGGGTATTAGGGTTGGAACAACTACCCCTACACTATCAACTATTCTCGCTAAACGATATACTACGGCTAGAGTTACCATTGTCGCTAGAGCTGAAGCTGGGAGAAACACGGTGTCACTCATGGCCAGTAATACTATTATTGTTACAGATATTCCTAAGGGAATTAAGGCACCGCCTATGTTTACCGCCACTTCAACTTCTCTATCTCTTACAAGTAGCTGAGGGATATAATGATTATAGCCTATAGCCTCATAGTAGACCCTATAGTCTTTAACCCTAATCCTATGCAACACTATATTCCTATTATTAAACAAGAAGCCCCCAATCAATGCTATAAGCGTTGTGAAGAGAGCCTCAAGAGAACCCATACCAGCCTCCCTAAGAACCCCGGGCACTAGGATTAGTGTTGAAGCCGCTATTATCCCAGCAGCCATAAACTCTACTTCCCGTATAAAGGAAATACGCTTCAATATCTTAGTAAAGCCTTCCACAAAACAACACCCTCCCAAATGCTTTGTCTTGCTGATAACAGGTTCCCGTGAAACCGTCTCCCAGTAATAGGTAGCTTCATATAATGCTAGCCTATTTATACTAGACTACCCAAGTAATAGTGAGAACTATATACTATGCCTAGCTACTAGTCCCCCTAGAACATCTTGTTGGGGGAACCCTAAGCTCTCGGCCTAGGAGGTGTGCTTATTGGAGCCTATAATGGTTGTGGGTAAGACTCTCACTAGCCTCCACGTATCATTGTATTCTTATATTAAGCCTGGCGCCCCACACAGGTATAGTCTCGACAATAAGCCCTATGAGTACATGAATCTTGGCTTAGGGTTAACCGATCTCCTATGGGATATTGCTAGAGATTTCCGGAGACTCAGTCGCGGTGAGATAGGTTTACCGGATATCCGCTTAGGGTCTAGGATAGACCAGGCTCTTAGGAAATCACTTGCACGTTACGGTGTTCTACCTCCACTAGACCTTGTATTCTCTATAGTCTTATCGGCTACAACTATAGCCTATGGCTTGGTTAAACGTGAAGAGAGTATTACTGGATATAAGAAGGCTTTAGACGACGTGTTAATGGCGTCTACTAGCCATGACGCATTAGAGGTATTCGAGTCTCTACACAGACTAGGCTACCATGGAGAAGTAGAATTACTTGAAATGAATGGTGTTTCAAGGAGCTCTATAGAAGTCCACGGCTTCAAGCTACCGGACATATTCTCCGTCCTCGAACGTGAACACGTGTTCTTCCAGTATGCTTCACCCTACAAGAAGAGTATCACCGAGATATCCGATGCCATTGCATCAGAATATGATAGTTCTAGGAGTATTAACAATGCTGTTGTAAGAGGATACGTGGAACTATTATTGAGAGAAGACTTGCCAGGAGAATACAAGGATAGGCTTAGAAAAATAGTTGAACTAAAACTCACGCGTACACGTAATGGGTTAAAAGAACTCTATAGTCTCGACAAGGATTTACGTGGAAAAGGATTAACCATGGAGAAACTCATAGCGCCGCTAATATTAGCGGTGGCTATAGCGTCGCCCGGGCTCCCATTATGAAACCATTATGGGAGGCTACGTAGACGGAGAGGGTTATCTTCCATCGAGAGCTGATAAAGCTAGGTATAGGTCATAGTCTGTTACGTCTCTTAGGAAGCTTTCCTCACCAGCTCTGCGAGTCCTACGGATCCTACGGAACCTGGGCTTTATACGTATACGCCCGATTGATCTTACAGCTACACTCATCTCGTGTTTCACCTCTAGTCTAACTCTCTCATTCAGAGCTTATAAATTAGAGCCCTAGAGCGCTTAGACGGATGCCGAAATAATTTCTCTCAACAAACCCACAAGCTTGCTAACGTTATCGTAGGTAGGGTTTCTCCTAACCTTAGCTATAACTCCACGGAACCCTAGATGATTTGATGCAGCTATACGTGCTATTAGGTTTAAAAGTGTGCGGCCCTCACTATTGAGTACTCCTCGGCTCCAGTAGGCTGGCTTCATGATCTCATTGCAAAGATATTCTAAGTATTCGGCATCCGTCTTCCTCAATCCCATCTCCTTCTACCCCATCCAAATCCCATGAATCCCCCATAGAGATATGATTTAACTATGCGTATAAGCTTCTTGTCTGCGAAAAAGTATACGAGACCCATACCTGTGATAAAGCCTCCCACGTGGGCCCAGTAAGCTACTCCAGTAGGTATACCTGTTAGAGTCCAGAACCCCATGAAGAGTTGGAACAAGAACCAGAAACCAATGTATAGGCTCGCAGGTATAACCATTGCTACTGGAAAGAAGAACCAGAAGGCAAAGACACGTACCCTCGAGTTAGGATAGGTTAGAATATAGGCTCCCAGTACCCCGCTTATAGCTCCACTCGCACCCACGGCTGGAACAGTCCACGGGTTGAGAGAAGCGTAGGCCTGGTTTAATAGTGCTGAGGGAGG
>JALWGO010000189.1 GCA_027038805.1 Thermoprotei archaeon | reverse complement strand
ACTACGAACAAATCTCACATATGATGATGTTAGACCCAAACTCAAAGAACTCGTTGATACAATATTTAGGAACGTACCTAGCGGTGTAGGAAGTAGAGGAAAGGTAAGATTATCTATAGATGAGTTAAATAAAGTACTAGATGAAGGAGTTGAATGGGCTATACGTAGAGGTTATGGTTGGCCAACTGATCCCGAACACATCGAGGAACGAGGCTCAATGAAGACAGCGGATTCAAGTAAGGTGTCACGTAGAGCAAAAGAGCGTGGGGCACCACAACTTGGTACATTGGGAAGCGGAAACCATTTCCTTGAGGTACAAGTAGTTGATAGAATATACGATAGGAATATCGCCAAACACTTAGGATTAGAAGAAGGGCAAGTTACAGTAATGGTTCACACAGGATCAAGAGGTCTAGGACACCAAGTAGCAAGCGACTACCTCCTCCTAATGGAGAGGGCTATGAGAAAATATGGTATAAGACCTCCAGATAGAGAACTTGCATCAGTACCATGGAATACCAGAGAGGCACAAGACTATTTTGCAGCAATGAGTGCAGCCGCCAACTATGCCTGGACAAATAGACAATTGATAACTCACTGGGTTCGTGAAAGTTTTCGTGAGGTCTTCCATGTAGATCCAGACAAGCTCGACCTACAAATAGTATATGATGTTGCTCATAACATAGCAAAAATAGAGGAACACGTAGTAGACGGTAAGAGGATGAAGGTCATAGTGCATAGGAAGGGGGCAACAAGAGCTTTTCCACCAGGTCATCCAGAGATACCAAAAGATCATCAGCCAATAGGTCAAGTAGTATTAATACCCGGTTCAATGGGTACAGCAAGCTATGTAATGGTAGGTATACCGGAAGGTGCTAGGACCTGGTATTCCGCACCCCATGGAGCAGGCAGATGGCTCTCGAGACACGCAGCAATAAGGAGATTCAGAGCTTCCGAAATAGAATCGCAACTAGGTAAACAAGGAATATACATACGCGCTGCAACACGCAGAGTAGTCTCCGAAGAAGCTCCTCAAGCATATAAAGACGTTGATAGAGTTGCACTTGTAGCCAATGAGGTAAGGATAGCAAAGTTAGTAGCTAGGCTTAGACCAATAGGAGTGGCAAAAGGCTAAGTCTAATCTCTTTTAAGTAATGATATATAAGTTGTTTTTAGTATATATAGTAATACTTAGTAATACCTATTTTCTAATGTTTTCCTAAAAGTGCTTATTAGTCAGATAGGTACTAGGGAATTAATGAGAGTGTTAAGGTGTGACAAAGATAAAGCTAATAGACCCCGAATACGAGTGTAAAGCGGCAATCCTAGGAGAAACAATTAGAAGGGCATGTGATCTTATACCTGAGCTAGATTTAAAAGAATTGTGTTATCTAAGTGTTAATAGGGATAGAATAATATTCTTAAATGCAAATACCCTAGAGAGAATAGTTAAAAAAGACATAGAAGTCTACGGTGACTTGTATTGTATAAAGAAGACTCAAGAGGCCTACATAATATTTCCAAATATTCGTTCATCTAGAGAAAAGTATAGTTATATAATGTTGTTGAAAATTTATGGATCACTTGTAGAATGGAAAGTACTCCTTTTGGAATCATCGAAAGGCGAGTACGTTATAATAAAGAAAGAAGGTACAAAAAGATCAATTAAAATGGATCTTGAACAAGTAATAGAGAAACTACCGGAATTTATAAAAACTACGAGGTTACAACAAGCAGAAAAGACTATATCAATTCCATACAAATAATTTACCTATACTAACCTTGGCTTTCGAAGGGGATGCTTAGTGAAAGATATCACAGTTATCGATACAATATCTACTATAGAGATGCGTATTTATGAAACCAATAGTGTATGGCTGGGTATCCCGTTACTTTTACTGATGGAGAATGCTGGTAAAGAAGTTGCACGGGTATCTGCTACTAAATTAGGCGGCGATGTATATGGCAAGGAAATAGTAGTGTTCGTAGGAAAGGGAGGGAACGGAGGTGATGGTCTTGTTGCCGCAAGACATCTAGCAGCTATGGGAGCGAAGGTTTACGTGTTATTATTATACGATAGATCTCTAATTTCATCACCTGATACGTTGTTTAATCTGGAAGTAATCGAAAGAATGGATTTAAATATTAAAATAGAGAAAATAAAGGATCCGAAAAGACTCAAACCATATAGTGCAGATGTTTTAATAGATGCTATGTTAGGTACTGGCGTACGTGGAGAACTCAGAGAACCTATCAAAACGGCGGTTATGGTATTTAATGAAAGCCGTGGCCTTAAGATAGCAATAGATGTTCCAACGGGTGTTGATCCAGACACAGGTAAGGTATCAGATATAGCAGTAAAAGCTGATATAACGATTACAATGCATAGGCTAAAATCTGGTCTTCTTCAAGCAAGAGAATACACGGGAGAAATAATCGTTGCCGAAATCGGAATACCAGTTGAAGCAGAACTATATGTCGGCCCAGGTGACGTAAAATATAGAATACCTAGAAAACCCGTAGATGCCCATAAGGGAGTTGGAGGAAGAGTACTAGTAGTAGGAGGGTCAAAACTTTATAGTGGTGCTCCCGCTCTCTCGGCTCTTGCAGCTTTACGTAGCGGTGCTGACTTAGCCTTTGTTCTAGCTCCTAGTTCTGTTGCGAGAACTATTGCTACTTTCTCGCCAAATCTTATTGTCCATAGTGTGGATGGAGAAGTCTTCAGCTTAAAGGATATAGGGAGTCTGCGAGAAGCTCTCTTAGCATTTCGTCCGCATGCAATAGTATTGGGTCCGGGTTTAGGTTTAAGTGAAGAGACAAGAGAATTCGTTATTGAAGCATTGAAAACAATTATTTCATTGAATAAAAATGTAGTAGTAGATGCAGATGCATTAAAGCACATAGCCAATGTTAACATCGAGTTAGGTGGAAGAGCCATTCTAACGCCACACTTAGGCGAAGCACTAATATTACTTGGTAGGAAAGATGTTGTTAAGGAAAGTAGATTAAAAGAAAGAATAAATATATGTAAAAGTATTTCAGAAAAACACAATGCAATAGTTTTACTCAAAGGCCCCGTAGATGTGATATGTAATAGAGAAAAATATAGATTAAACAAGACGGGAAATCCTGGAATGAGTGTTGGAGGAACGGGGGATGTCCTTACAGGTATAGTGGCGGCACTTATAGCTAGAGGCGTAGATCCTTATTATGCAGCTCAAGTTGCAGCTTACATAAATGGTAAAGCCGGGGACATGGCCTTTAAGAATTTTGGTGAAAGGATTACTGCGCTAGATCTAATAGAATACATCCCTAAGGTATTCCTGGAAGCTGAGGAATACCCGTATAGAAGATTAGTTCTATATAATGAACATAATAGTTGATAGTATTAGTAATACGAACCATAGGAATAATGAGTACTTAACTATTTTTGAACCATCAAGCGGAGGGATGGGTATCAAGTTGAAGAATGCTATGTATCCATTAAACGATCCTATCCTTAACATTAAGTCTACGATATAGTTATTGGCTCCCTGCATGACGAGTATAATACCAGTAATCTTAAGAACAACGGCTAATAATATATTGGACAATGGTCCTACAAGTGATATAGTTGCTATATCTCTAATAGAGGGTACCTTGTATATTGAGTAAAAAGCTACTTCACCAGGTGCTATTATCTTAAAGGGTAGAAAGAAGCTTACTAGGGTTAAAAGAAACCCCATCTTATTTATCCTGTAAAAAGCTATGTAACCTAATCTTTTTGCTTCAATTCTGTGAAATATTTCATGTAAAGTAAAGCTAATAGCTAGTAATAGAATCATGACTAGCCCCATAATCGGGTTAGTGAATACTGTGAAACCAGTTATAGAGAATCCTACAGCTAGTGCTGACAGTAGTAGCATATAGTATTCTTTAGCATACATAATACATTACCACTAACGATTCAATAAAACTCTTCTAACACACTCGTCAACACAGTCTTTAAATGCATCGCCAGAATAACCCATTTCAATGCATTCCTCTCTACATATCCTCACAATATGTTGTCTATCTATCTCCAAGGCTACTACCGTCACCCCTATATACCAGTGATATTATTCAGATATACAGCTAATATAGCATGTAGTTTTATAACCCTTAGGTACAATCAGTGGAAGGCTGATAATAGAAGAGGCTGAAGCTGACATGCCTACATGGCATTACTCGGTAAAGAACCTGGACCCAGATCGCACAGCTAAGGCAGTACTATTTGATGTACCAGTGTCTCCTAAGATAATGTATGAAGCGACAAGAGCCATAAAGGGTATGACCGTCAAGGAAGCTAAGGAGTATCTTAAACGAGTAATAGAATTAAAAGAACCTGTTCCATTCTTTAGATATAAGGGCAAACAATCACATAAAAAGGGTTTACCGGATAAGTGGAAGTGGCCGATAGGTAGATATCCCGTTAAAGCAGCAAAATATTTACTAAGACTATTAGAGAACGTTGAGAATAATGCCGAGTTCAAAGGTCTAAATACCGATAGGCTAAGGATTATCCATATTGCATCACATAAAGGACCGGTCCTAAAAAGATGGATGCCGCGTGCTTTTGGAAGATCTACTCCTCGTTTCAAGCGATTAACGCATGTTGAAATAATAGTAGAAGAGGTGACAAGAGGCCATGGTAAACATTAAGAAATACTTTATCGAGAAATCAATAAATAAAGTAGCAATAGACGAATACCTTGCAAAACACTTCTATAGAGCTGGTTATGCTGGAGTAGATATCCAAAGAACACCGCTGGGTTCACGTGTAATAATATATGCTGAGAGACCAGCCATAATAATCGGGCGTCGTGGAGCTATAATTAAACAATTAGCTCAGATATTCGAAAAGCATTTTGGATTAGAAAACCCTCAGATAACTGTTACAAACGTTGAAAACCCCGAGCTAAATGCAAGGATCATGGCCTTCAGATTGGCAATGGCGTTAGAAAGAGGTTACCATTTCAGACGTGCAGCCTTCGCGGCTCTAAGAAGAATCATGGCGGCTGGGGCGCTGGGGGCAGAAATAGTAATTAGCGGCAAATTAACTAGCGAGCGTGCTAGGTACGAGAAAATAAGAGCTGGTAGGGTTTATAAAGTTGGACAGCAAGTAGCAACTATGGTTGACCGCGCGGTTGCTCATGCATTATTAAAGCCGGGTATTTATGGTGTTGAAGTAACAATAGTGAAGCCAGTAAAACCAGTTGATCAAATAGTATTTAAAGCACCACCAGCTATGGAAGAACAACAAGCCCAACAAGAGAGTGGGGGTGCAAATAGTTGAGTATGAAGATTAATGAAATAAGGGCTTTATCCCCAGAAGAACGCAAGAAAAAACTAGAAGAGCTAAGAACAGAGCTAATACGCTTGAGGTTGCAGGCAGCAACAGGGACACTCGATAATCCAGGAAAAATTAAAGCGATAAAAAGGACAATAGCACGTATATTAACAGTAATGCGTGAAGAAGGGTTAGAAAAACGGAAAGGTAAAAAGTAACGTGAAGCACTCCCCGAGAAATATAATTTTCCATGAATTGATAGGTTTATATGTAAAAGTATTAAGGCATGATGATCCATTTCTAGTTGGCGTAGAAGGAACTATTGTCGATGAGACTAAGAATACTCTAAAAATAAGAATTGGTGATAAAACTAAAACAATACTTAAAAAGGGGGCTCTACTTTTATTCAAGCTCTCGGATAAAGTAGAAGTCCTCGTAAACGGGGAACAAATATTAGGACGTCCCGAGGAAAGATTGAAGTCGATTAAGTGGAGGTAGTGGAGATGGGCAAAGCACAACAAGTAAAGAATGTTGGAATACCTGGTGTAAAACCACCTGAGAAAATATGTAACGATCCTAATTGTCCTTGGCATGGTAATATTAAGGTTAGAGGGCTAATACTCGAAGGAATAGTTGTTAGTGATAAGATGAAAAATACTGTTGTCGTAAGAAGAGACTATCACTACTATGTTAAAAAGTATCGTAGGTACGAGAAAAGACATAGCAAAATACATGCGCACAACCCACCATGTATTAATGCAAAGGTAGGTGACCTTGTAATAATAGGTGAGACGAGACCAATATCAAAAACTGTTTCTTTTGTAGTACTAGGGGTTATAGAACGAGGCAAAGAGGTGAAGAAGTAAAATGCCTAAAGGATCAGCGGCTGCGTTCTCAAGAATACGTGTAAATGCGGGCCTACAAGTAGGTTCCTACGTAAAGGTAGCCGATAATAGCGGCGCCAAGGAAGTAATGATCATAGGTGTACCTGGATACAAAGGTAGACTTAGAAGGATACCCTTTGCTGGCGTAGGAGACTTAGTAATAGTAACTGTGAAAAAAGGGACACCAGAGCTTCGCAGGCAAGTAATGAAGGCAATAGTAGTCAGACAACGTAGACCCTATCGCAGAAAAGATGGAACATGGATAGCTTTCGAAGACAATGCCGTAGTCATAGTCTCGCCCGATGGAACACCTAAGGGCAGCGAGATCCGTGGTCCAATAGCTAAGGAGGCAGCTGAGCGCTGGCCTAGAATAAGTCAGATAGCATCAATAATAATCTAATAAAAGGTGAAAGACATGACTCTCACACGTTCAAAACAGCCAAGAAAGCAGAGATATAATTTATTCAATGCACCGCTTCATGTAAGACAAAAACTTATGACAGCACCATTATCACCCGAATTAAGAGCTAAAATGGGTATAAAGAGGCTACCAGTAAGGAAAGGTGACACAGTTAGAATCTTAAAGGGAGACTGGAAAGGCCATGAAGGCAAGGTCGTAAGAGTAAGTTTAAAGAAGATGCGCATACATGTTGAAGGAGCTACTATGAAGAGAGCTGACGGTACGCCGAGATACTATCCTATTCATCCATCTAATGTAATGATAATTAAATTAGACTTGTCGGATAAAAGACGCCTACAAATAATTGAACGCAAACGAGAAGCCCGCGAAAAAATCCTTGAACAAAAGGAGAAAGAAAAGATTGAAAAACCTAGCACACCACAATCTTCCGAGACCCCGGCAGAAGGAGAAGGTAGTTAGGTGAGGCTTAAATGGCGCGAATGGGAGGTAAAAAACACTTAAAACCATATGCAGCACCTGTATGGTGGCCCGTACCCGTAAAGGAGAGGCCTTGGACGGTAAAACCTAGGCCAGGCCCTCATCCTATTGAGCGATCTATTCCACTCCTCGTATTAGTTAGAGATGTCCTCGGTTACGCGAAGACAGCAAGGGAAGCAAGGAAGATCATATCTGAGGGGCACATTAAGATTGATGGAAAAATACGTAGGGATCATAAGTATCCCGTAGGATTAATGGATGTAGTAGAAATAGTTGATACGGGTGAAACGTTTAGGGTTATCCCTTACCCGATAAAGTATTATGTTCTCCACCCCATTAGTAAAGAGGAAGCAGAGATAAAGTTATGTAGAATAGAAAATAAGACAACAGTTAAGGGAGGACATATACAATTAAATCTCCATGACGGGAGAAATATTCTCATCAGGGTAAAAGATCCAACTAATCCCGAAGAGGATACTTTCTCAACTCTTGGTACAGTTAAAATCCGTATACCTAGCCAGGAATTATTAGATTATATTGGATTAGAGGAGGGTGTTATAGCAATAGTAAGTGGTGGAAGAAACGTAGGGCGTGTTGGAAGAGTAGTAAGTATTCATAGAGGTATGAGGAGGTTTAGAAGTATAGCGACACTCGAAGATACGAAAGGAGAGAAATTCCAGACAAGCCTTGACTACATATTCGTAATAGGTAAAGAGGAGCCTATGATAAGTCTCCCTGAAGGTGCTTGGAAGTGAGCGAGGTTTTGGATTCACAGACGATTGAGGAAATCTTGAGGAAGTGGAATGAAAATCCTATGTATAAGCCCAGAATAGTCAAGGTAACCGTAAATATAGGTGTAGGTACTTCTGGTGAGCGTTTACAGAAAGCGTACCAAGTATTAGAAATGTTAACCGGGCAAAAACCTGTACCGAGAAAGGCTAAGAGGACGATAAAGGAGTTCGGTATACGTAAGGGAGAAAACATAGCAGTAATGGTTACACTCCGCCGTCAAAAAGCCTTAGAGTTTCTGAAAAAGGCGTTGGAGGCTGTTGGCTGGAGGATACCAGCAAAAAGCTTTGATGATTATGGAAATGTAAGCTTTGGCATAAGAGAACATATAACTATTCCCGGAGTAAAATATGACCCCGAGATAGGTATCTTTGGAATGGATGTATCTATAACGATTGAGAGACCTGGATACCGTATTGTTAGAAGACGTAGATGTAGGAAAAATCATATACCCCGTAGGCATCGTGTTAGTAAAGAGGAAGCAATGATACTATTAGAAAAAGAGCTAGGTGTAAGAATAGTATCATAAGATGGGGTGAAATCCATGGGTAAGTATAGGCCTCCGAGGACAAGGTTTTACGGTAAGGGATCTAGAAGATGCAGAAGATGTGGTTCAAGAGATGCCGTTATACAAAAATATGGATTAATGCTATGTAGGCAGTGCTTCCGTGAAATAGCTTCAAGTATAGGCTTTAGAAAGTATAACTAGTTAGGTTGAGAGCTATGGTAATGTTAGATACGCTCGCAAATGCGTTAGCAACAATACAAAATAATGAGATGCGAGGTAGAAAAGAAGTAATAATAATGCCGGCTTCAAAGTTGATAATAAACGTGCTAAGGATAATGCAGCAAGAAGGATACATAGGCGAATTCGAATACATAGATGATGGTAGATGGGGTAAGGTCAGAGTACAATTACTTGGAAGAATAAACAAGTGTGGTGTAATAAAGCCGAGATTCTCGATTAAATATATGGATCTAGAGAGAATGCCTCACTGGCTACGAAAGTATCTCCCTTCAAGAGATATAGGAGTATTAATCCTCTCTACACCAAAGGGAGTCATGACGCATAGAGAAGCAATGCGTCAACGTATAGGAGGAGTACTACTCGCCTATGTATACTGATGTCTACTGGGGTGTGTACTAAGCATGGTCAAAATGGTTCATGTGGTAAAAGAAGTAGAAGTTCCCGAGGGAGTTCAAGTCACGGTTGAAGGGAAAAAGGTAATCGTTGAGGGCCCCAAGGGTAAATTAGAGAAAGACTTCAGTCATGCAAGAGATGTAATAATACGTAAGGAAGACGATAAGATAATCGTTGAGACATTCTTTGCAAATAGAAGAAAGAAGGCATTAGTGCCAGCAATAGCTTCTCACATAAATAACATGATTATTGGTGTAACGAAGGGATTCAGATACAAGTTAAAAATAGTTTACTCGCACTTCCCCATCTCTGTAAAGATCCAAGATGATAAAGTATTAATTGAAAACTTCCTAGGGGAACGAGCACCTAGAGCAGCGAAAATATGTGGTAACGTAAAGGTAAGTGTAAAAGGAGATGACGTAATAGTTGAAGGAATTAATATAGAAGAAGTTGGCCAAACAGCTGCAAACATAGAACACGCAACAAAGATCCAAGACTTTGATAGAAGAGTATTCATGGATGGAATATACATCTATGAAAGAGGTGTTATAGAAGAATGAAACCCTCCCTCACGCAAGAAGAAAAGAGGCTATTAAAAATAAGAAAAGAACGCAAGAGCAAGAAACCAGTATTCCTTCGGTATCTTTGGTGGAAGTTTCTAAAATTCAAAAACCAATATGTGTGGCGTAAACCCAAGGGTAATGACAACAAAATGCGTCTACACTTGAAAGGCTATCCAGCAGTTGTTAGTATAGGCTACAGAGCACCAAAGGCAGTACGGGGGCTCCATTCGAGCGGGTTTGAACCAGTATTAGTATATAATGCAAAAGAGCTAGAAAAGATAGATCCTCGGAGACAAGCAATTTATATAGCTCACGCGGTAGGATTAAAGAAGCGCTTAGAAATAATAAGGAAAGCACAAGAGCTTGGAATAAAAGTATTGAATGGTGGTGAACAGTAGTGGATCTAAGCCTGCAAAAGAGACTGGCTGCAGATACTAGGTGTGGGCGAATCAAGAATATGGATTGACCCGACACAGTTAGATGATGTAGAAG